>DKJQ01000392.1:0-9900 GCA_002454845.1 Ignavibacteria bacterium UBA6688 | reverse complement strand
GGGTTTTTACACAAACTCGATCCCTTCGGGAAATACTTTTATCGGTCCGCCCGGCTGACTGCGCCCACCCGGACGACTGCTCGTCTAGTCGACGGGTCAGGCAGTCGGGCGGGGAATCTCAAGGAGGCCAAGTAATACCTGAAGCATACGTATGCCACACCCACTCATTCACATTACCGATCTGTATCACCCCCCGCAGGATCCGGACGACCATATCGACCTGGCAACAGTGGTAGCGTTGAAGGAATTCGACCTCAAAGCAGTCATCCTCGACGTTACACGAAGGTTTCTCGACGGTTTGCCGGGGAAAGATATGTCCCGCGATCCGGGATTCCTCCCCGTGGTCCAGCTTGGATATCTCGCGGGACGCGCGATCCCCGTGGCCGTAGGTCCCCCGGATTCCCTTGCCGATCAGAACGACAATGTGCGGAATCGACCGGCGCGCGAGCAGGCAGGCATTGAACTCTTCTTAGAGGTGTTACACTCCTCCCCCGAACCGGTTCTCATTTCCGTCGTCGGCTCTGCCCGGGTTCTCGCCGCCGCCTTTAACCGCGCCCCTTCTTTATTGAAGGAAAAAACCCGCACCGTCATCCTCAACGCCGGGGCTACCTCTCTTCATAAAGAATGGAACGTCCAACTCGATCCGGCCGCATACCGTGCGGTCTGGAGGTCGGGATTGCCGATCGATTGGTACCCATGTGCCTCCGACAAAGGGGGATTTGATACGCGGCATCCGCACACCACCTGTTGGCAGACCGATCAGAGAAAACTGTTCGACAACCTGCCGGAACCGCTGGCGGGTTGGTTCTGCCATGCTTTTTCCGGTTCGATGAGAGGGGATATCATCCGCGCGTTGAAAGAGCAGGGACACGGAGCGGTATGGGAAGAAATTCTTTCTCAAAAACGGACCATGTGGGCGACGGCATCGCTGATCCTGAGCGCCGGAAGGAACTTGGTCCACACATCGAAGGGATGGAGATTTTCCCCCGCCACCGGTGAATCCCATGCCGGGACCATTCCCATGAAGTTAATCCCGATCGAAGCATCTGTTACGGATGATAATGAAGTTGCCTGGAGGAAAACGGCGGAAACCTCGAAGTACCGGATCTTTCAACGAGAGCCGGGCGGGGAATATGATGCAGCCATGGCTGAAGCGTTGAACGCTCTCCTGCGGTCGATCCGTACAGAATAGTCCCGAAGAGTAACGAAACTAAAAGTTATCTCAAAAAACGAATTGGCCAGCCGGAGGCGTACAACAATACGTGCGTGAGCACGTTACTTATTGGAACCGTGCTCTTTTGAATGCTCAGAGTTCTTTCTTTTCTTTGTGTTTTCTGTGCCTTTTTGTGGCAAAAAAAATCAAGAGGGTTTTTGAGACCGCTTCTACTCAATCGAATCGCCGTTGTTGAACGTAATGGTCGATATAGCGTGAAGCCCGGTCGCTGCGAAGAACAATCTTTCATGTTTTACCAGCTCCGACGTCGCAATCCGGATCTTGAAAAACGGCAGGAGGGCGGTTTGGCCGAAGCCATCCGTCTCGATTCCGATGCAGGTGAGTTCGATGGTGGAAAAGAAAGATGCGTACGGCTTCAGCCACTCTTCCGTGTTGATGGCCTGGAGCAGGGCGTAGACATCCTGCTTGAAGCTAAAGAGTGCGTTCGCTTCACGAAGTTGATCCCGGCGAATTTCAGGGAGGTTCAGCCGAAAGGCAATCGTCGCCGTCCCCGGATCGATTCTAACGCTGAGTGTCGTTCCATACCAGTCATGGGACGATTTTCTGAACGAATTGATCTTCCAAGGATCAGTAAGCTCGATCGGGCGCCCGGACTGAAGTTCCTGCAGGTCGTGTGAAAGCCCCGCCGGCTGCAATCCTCTTCCGGCTACCGCACGAGCCTCCTCCTGCAGTTTCCGGATTTCTTCCTCCGTTTTAAATTTCACTTCTGAAGGAAGATCAACCGCGGTTTTTCCCGTCCTTATTCTGTGTATCTCCTTGATCTTCTTCTTCTCCAGTTCGTCATCCAGCCGCAGTGTCCGGACCGTGTACGGCCTGAACCAGATGGCCGTCCGGGCAAAGTCCCACACCTGCGCCGAGTCAAGCATTTCCTTCGCCTGAAACAGCATTCCGCCGACGACACCGATAAACATGAGAAGATAGATCTGGTTGAGGTTTTTATTCCCCAGAAGGTCGTACACGAGATAAACGATCCAGAGCGGCATCGATATCGTGCTCAGCACAAAAACCCATGCAAGAAGCCCGCAGAGGGTTATTCCCCAAAGGGGGAAGTTGGAGGAGAGGGAAATCTCGCGGAGGGAGCGCAGGAGAAGAAAGGAACCGATAAAAATAACCGAAAGGGTCATCGTTGTCGCCATCGTTCCTCCGGTGTCGCGATTCTGATACGGACTCAGGGTGACTGCAACCAATGAAAGGTGTGCTCTGCCTGGAAAGAGGGGAGAAGAGTGACTGATTCAACACGAAGGAAAGAGATCCGCCTTCCCGGGGGCGTAAGCCGGAGTCGGCGATGGAAGTGCATGAGGGGACGTTTTGCCGGTTCGATCAACTATTTTCTGAAGCTGGCAACGGCCCGATCGATCGATTCGTACGTCTTGAAAACCTTGATCAACTGCGTAATGACGAAGAGGCTTTCGACCTTGTCGGTGACGTTGGCAAGGCGCATTTCCCCCCCTTTGTTCTTGATGGAGGTCATGGAGGAGATCAGGGTGCCGAGGCCGGAGCTGTTCACCCATTTCACTTTGGCGAGGTCGAGGACGATATTCACAAAATCATCCTGTAACAAGCTGTAGATCTTGTCGCGCAGATCGGTCGTATCAGGCTCTCCCATCAAATTACCCTTCAGCGAGAGAACAACAACGTCGCCAATAATCTTTTCTTTGATGTTCATGAGGGGATCTCCAAAAAATTGACGATCGGTGGTTACGCTCTTCAGCGCTGCGTGGAGAATCTTCGAGGGTCAATGATACATTCTTTTTGACGGAATGTCAACGGCGAGGCGAGGGGCGCGCAGGCCTAAAAACGGCTGATATCCCGTCCGAACACGAACGTCTTGAACCAATCGAAAAGCACGAGCATCTTATTCTTGAGACTCACCAACTTCGTGATGTACGCCGACCGCCAGAAGATCCAGGTCGTGAATCCTTTTCCCTTGAAGTTCGTGAGGTCCGCCAGCGCCCTGCCGCTCCCGACATACGCCAGCATCCCATAGTGCCGGTAACGGAACGGTTGCAGGGGCTTACCCCGTTGCTTCCGGTTCAGGGTGCGTCCGAGGTAGTATCCTTCTTGTTGGGCCACCTGAGAGGTGGCAGGGAGGGGATTTCCTTCAATGGTCGCGCAGTCGCCGAGTGCATACATATTCTGAAATCCTTTCACGAGAAAAAACCCATCTGTGATAATCTTGCCATGGTCCCTGGGAAACAGCTGCGTTGCGGTGAACTCCGTCGGCCCGATCCCCGTCGACCAGACAACAAGACCGTACGGGATCGTCTCCCCGCCTTTCAGGATGATGGCATCACGTTCCAGGCGCGTGACAAGCGACCCGGTCCGGACGTTGATCCTCTGGCGCTGGAACAGTCTGAGGGTGTAGGCGCTGAGTTCCTCGTCGAACGTGTTCAGGATTTGGCCCCCGGCTTCGAGGAGCGTGATGGAAACTTCTCCAGCCAAACGGGGATAGGACTTCCGGAGGTCTTCATCGAGAAAATCGTACATCTCCGCAGCAAACTCCACGCCGGTCGGTCCGCCGCCGACTACTACGAAATGAAGGAGCTTTCTCCGCTCCTCCGGTGATGTTGTGGGCTGGGCCGCTTGCTCAAAACATTCGATGATACGCTGGCGGATAGCGCGTGCATCGGAGACTTCCTTCAGGAACAAGGCATGTTCCTGCACGCCTTCGATGCCGAAGGTGTTGCTCTTTGCTCCCACGGTGATAATCAGGATGTCGTACGGAAGCTCAAAAGGTTGTCGGCCGGGAGCTCCTTCACACGTGATGACACTCCGTTCTGAATCGACGGATCGGGCGGACGCCTGATAAAACGTCACCTCCGGGCATGCGACTCGGATCGACTCGATGATGCTGCGGAACTCGATTGTCCCGACCGTGGTGCTTGGAAGCAACGGAGTGAAGAGGAAGTGGTTCCTCGGACTCACGGCCACAACATTGAAAAGATCGGTCTTGATCGTCCGAAGAAAACTGTAGCCTCCGAATCCTGATCCGAGGACAACGATAGTCGGTTTTGTCGATTTCATAAGAGGGAGGGTTGTGGTGGAAGCTGAATCAAAGTACCGAAAATTTTCCTTCACATCAAAAGAATAACAAGGAGGGACACGGAGAATCACGGGAAACACGAAGCAATGTTTCGGGAAGAATCTCATCACGACCTCTGTGGAACTCCGTGCCTTCTCGCTGTCCCTCCCTGCCTGCTGACACCTGTCTACCGACAGCTAGACGCGGGTCTGAAATGTTTTTGCTGGGGAGCCGTTGATTTCCAACCGTACATCTTGTATCATTCCCCTCCAACAACACACATCCCCCGACCGTGATTATTACCGAAGTACACGACGTGACCGATGTATCCCTGGAACCGTACAGAACGTTGCGGCGGCCGCTCGAACATGAGGAACAAGGGATCTTCGTTGCTGAAGGAGAAAAAGTGGTCCGGCGGTTGCTGGAGAGCGGACTCCCCGTTCTCTCCGTCCTCCTTACCCCTGAGTGGCTGGAAACGTATAAGTCAAATCTTTCCGAAAACAAATTCTCCATACAGGTTTTTGTCGCCCCAAAAAAACTGGTGGAATCGATCGTCGGGTTCAATCTCCACCAGGGGATCATGGCGGTGGCAAGAATTCCGGAGCCCGCTTCACTGAAGGAACTTCTTGCGAAGAGTCCCGCCCCGAATTTATTTGTCGCGATCGACGGTATGACGAACGCGGAGAACCTCGGCGTGCTGGTGCGCAATTGCGCCGCGTTCGGGGTACAGGGCTTGCTGGTCGGGGAGACCTCGAGCAGTCCCTACTTGCGTCGGGCGGTGCGGAATTCCATGGGAGCGGTTTTCACCATGCCCGTCGTTCCCCTGACCGACCTTGCTGAAACGCTCCGGCATCTCCGTTCGATCGACGGGATTCGCTCCATTGCCGCCCATCCCCATGCTACCGGGGGGAGTTTGTATAAAGCGAATTTACAGCAAAGCTGCTGTATTGTGTTCGGAAGTGAGGGGGAAGGAATCTCACCCCGCGTTCTGGAAGCGTGTGATGAGGCCGTGGCAATCCCGATGTATCATGGGGTTGATTCACTGAATGTGGCAAGCGCGAGCGCTGTGTTCCTGGCGGAGGTAAGGAGGCAGAGGGAAAAGTGATAGGGCCCAGGCAGTCTAAAAACAATCGGTTGGATTGAATCCTATATCTTCGGCTTTGGAGGCGGGAGGACTCGCGCGATAATCTCCGACTGGAACCCGCACTCCCGGTGAGTGGAGTCGCAAAACGGTTTATCCTTGCTCTGGCCGCAGCGGCAAAGCGAAATCGCCGTCCTTCCCGCGAGGTCGAACTTGTTCCCGTTGATATCGAACAGCTCGAACTCCCCTTCGACCCGTATACTGCCATGGTTCTTGACGGTGATTTTGGTGGGCATGGTTGAATTGGTTTTGGATCAGTCCGTTATGAGGTCGTAGAGACGGTGTTGAAGCACTTCATTGTCATTTTTCTCATCCGCGCAATCCGCGTCAATCCGTGTAATCCGCGTCCAGTTCAGTTTGAGTTCTTTAATTTGAACGGTATCGAAAGCGCCGTCCGTTCCCATTCGATCGTGAGCATGCCGGAGGAATTGTTCGTCCGCCGGAGTGTGATCGTCAACTTCTCCACCGGCCGGCGCAATGCACTCTTGGTCAGGTTGATGCGTGTCAGATCGAGCTCCGGGTTATAGACCGTCCCCCACTGTCCTGTTTGTTTGTTGATAATGAGCTTCCATTGTTTTTCTGTGGGGAGGGTATAGAGTGTATACGATCCTTTGGGAACCGTCACACCGTTGATCGTCAGGTCCGCCTCCGTCACAAACGAAGTCGCCTCATTCGCCCCCGTCCTCCACCATTTGTTGTAGGGAACCAACTCCCCCATGATCTTTCTGCCTCGCATCGACGGTCGACCGTAATCGATCCGGATTCGCTTGCCGCTGATGACTATTTCAGTCGTGTCGCGCGGACTGAGGATCGGCTGAGGCGTTTGCTGTGCGGACAGGGGGGAGGGAGAGAACATGGAACCGGCTCCCGCAAGGAGAACAATGAACATCACGCTGCAAAATCTCATGGAGTTCCCATCAATAATCATTGGTGTCGATGCGAATTCATCATACAGTAGCTTGGTTAATGCCTGTCAGTAAAAGGTGAAAAGTAGAGAGTAGAAAGTAGAAAGTCAAAAGTAATCGATGAACAATGGGCCGTAGACAGTGAATAGTGAATAGTGAATAGTGAATAGTGGATTGGTTTCAGGCCCTCAGTAAAAAGTGAAAAGTAAAAGGTAAAAAGGGAAAAGAGTTGCACCACCTCAGGCGGGCTCGAGAGGCCTCACCACCATGATTCCGGTCTGGCGTTTGTTTCGGGCGAGGTACTCCGGCAGCGTCGATTCCGTGATCTCCACTTTCTTCCCGGCGAGCGGGGCGTGCATGAAAGTCAACTGCCCCTCCTCCCGCACGGCGATTCCGGTGTGGGAAGTATCGAGTCCTTCGACATCGGTGGTGATGCCGATGATATCGCCGCTTTGCATCTTCGCGGCAATCGATCCCACCTTCTCCTTGGGAATGTAATAGGTCTCCCTGCTGCTGATTTCCCGCTCCTGCGCGGCAATGATCTTCCGAAACTCCCCGTTTTCCTTCAACTGCCGGTATGAATCAGGGTGCGTTGACATAAAATTCAGCGTCTTTTTCAGGGGAACCCCACCCAGTTCCTTCGTCATGTTCTTCCAGATTCCCTTCTTCTCGTTATCGAAGAAATAGTCGGACGTGTAGTGGAGCCGGCTCGGATATCCCTTGATCACTCCCCCGCGGTACCGGATGAGCTGGAGCTGGTTCTTATACTCTTCAAAGGTCATTCTGTTCAGCTTGATGCAGCGTGCAAGGACGAGAGCGTTTTCGTAAAACGAAACGCAATCCAATCCCCGCATGTTCACCACCAGCCGTTCCTCTCCGGTGACCTCCAGGGCGTTGGCGACGTACTGTGTGCCAAGGAATGTTCTCCCAATTTCGACAACGGCCTCGTTGATCGGAAGACGCGCAAGGTTACGGGAAACGGCCAGTTCAAACTTCTTTGTGCAGAGAAGGAAATCTTCATCGTCGGGGAACCACGGAAATGCCCCCGGGCGGATCAGAGGCGTAAGGAGCATCGCCGCAGGGATAGTGCCGAGAAAATTGCGCCGGTTCATGGGATTGATCCTTTCAAAATTCAATCCCGACTCCCGCGCTGAGCAGGAAGCCGGAATAGTTAAACTCGATGGTTGTTTCCTGCGGCGACGTGCTGTCGAAGCGCCGCACCGTTCCGTTCATCGCACCCATCTGGGCAAACTCGTATGAAACCTCGCCACGCAGGAACCATGGCCCCGTCACAGGGATCGTCGCCCCCGTGCCGATGCCCACACCGAGCTTGCTCTTCTTATAGTTGCCGTCGGAGTCGAATGTCTTGACAAAATTGGTCTGGCCGTCAATTTTGAAGTTCTTTTCGCCGTTCGCAACCGCTTGTGCACGCGCGAACGTCAGTGCAATGTTGAGTTCAATGTACCATTCGAAGCCGTACGGTTGAAGCTGAGGATAATAGACCAGAGCTCCGGCGACATCCGTCGCTCCCACCGAGCGCGTCAGGTGAAGGAACTCATCGGGATGGTCGAAGCGGGTGAAGACTTCTTTTGAGAAATACTGGACCCGGAGTGAGGCGCCGAACTCCCTATCGAGCCGGTAGTGCAGTTTGGCGTTGAAAAACGGGGATCCGCTGAGAAGGGGAAACGGACCGATGGGTATCCCGACCTCGTTGAACCCCTCGACATCGCTCCTGTTATCCTCATCGACCGCCGTCATCTCCAGGGTGGCATATCCCACGGATGCGGAGAAGGTCCATGTCCCTTCCTGAGCCGGGAGGGGTTGAAAGAGTCCCGTGAGAAGGAAAACAATGGAGAATGCGGGGAGGAGTGTCCTGTTCATCACTGCCGTCAACGTGTTGCCGCGCATCATCAGAACGGGGACTCGTCCGTCGGCTCGGGCGGGGGCATCAGTGCGCCGGCGAATGAACGGGTGAGGTTTTCGAAACGGGCGTACTGCTTGATGAACGCCATGCGCGCCGTCCCGGTCGGGCCGTTCCTCTGCTTGCCGATGATGATCTCCGCGATCCCCTCCGTCGACTCATTGTTGTCGTCACTCATGATATTGTACATTTCCGGACGGTGCACGAAGAGAACCACGTCGGCATCCTGCTCGATCGCGCCGGATTCGCGCAAGTCCGCCAGGACCGGCCTCTTATCGCCCCGGGCTTCCACGGCACGGTTCAACTGTGACAAGGCGATCACCGGAATATTGATTTCCTTCGCCAACGCTTTCAGCGAGCGTGAAATCGTGGAGATCTCCTGCTCGCGGCTCTGGGCGTTCTTCGGTCCCTGCATCAGCTGAAGATAATCCACGACGATCATGCCGACATTGTGCTCGGCTTTCAGCCGGCGGGCTTTCGCGCGGATTTCCAGCACGCTCAGCGCGGGCGTGTCATCGATAAAGATTTTCGCCTTGTAGAGCTTGCCGACGCTTGTGCTCAGTTTGCGCCACTCGTCCTCCGGCAACCGTCCGGTGCGGACGCTGTGCGCATCCACGCGCGCTTCCGCGCAGATCAGGCGCAGGACCAGTTGCTGGCTCGACATTTCCAGGCTGAAGAACCCGACAGGAACATCGTGGATGATCGATGCGTTGCGGGCCACCGACAGCACGAATGCCGTCTTTCCCTGGCTGGGGCGGCCGGCGACGATGATCAAATCCGATTTCTGGAATCCCCCCGTGTAATTGTCCACCTCTGTGAACGCCGACGGAACACCCGTCACGCCGCTGTGCTTCCCGTGGATGCTCTCAATCATCTCCATGGTACTATGCACTGCGGTGTTCATGGTGACGAAGCTTTTCTTCATCCGCTGTTCGGAGATCTGAAAGATCTTTTGCTCCGCTTCATCCAGCAGGTCGAGGGCATCCTCCGTCTCGTTGTACGCCCGACTAATGACATCGGAGGAGGAAACGATCAGCTGGCGCATCAGCGCTTTTTCCAGAACGATGTGCGCATGGTATTCGATGTTCGCAGAGGAGGTGACCTTGGTCGTCAGTTCGGTCAGGTAATACTCCCCTCCCACTTTCTCCAGCTCCGCGCGACGGCGCAATTCGTCGATCAGGGTAATAAGGTCGACAGGTTCGCTCCGTTCAAAGAGCGCGGTCATCGCTTCGAAGATCCGTTGGTGGGCCGGTTTGTAGAAACACGACTCATCCAGGATCTCGATCGCCTTCGCGAGAGCCCCTTTTTCCAGCAACATGGCACCGAGCACGGCCATCTCCACGTCAACCGCCTGGGGCGGGACGCGGCCTTCCGTCGGGGGTTGCCCCGATGAGCCGAGATCGAATATCCTGCGTGGTTCAGCCATGAAGAAGTTTAAGGTTGAAGGTTGAAAGTTAAAAGTTCCAGCTATGGTTAGTTTAACCCTGGTCCAATAAGTGGAATGCTATCGCATTCCTTAGTTGTAGGCCTCTGGCGGTTGAAGGTTCAATCTTCAATGTTCAATCTTCAATGTTCAGGGGGTATAATGTAAACAATTCACACTTGAACTGAAAGAGTGGTCGTAGAGAAAGTTACTCAGCAAATGTTCGAAAAGAAGCCACAGAGACGCTGAGTTCA
>DKJQ01000163.1 GCA_002454845.1 Ignavibacteria bacterium UBA6688 | reverse complement strand
AGACTGCCAGATTCAATTTGTTCCAGGAGTCGATCCACTCCTTGCGGGAACTAATTTCCTGAAGCGTCTTTTGAGCGGAGAGATTATCATTCCAGAATCCCTCGACAGCGCTTTTCCCATGGAGTTCTGCAAGCTCGGCTTCTTTTTTGTCGAGGTCAAAGATACCCCCTCAGAGAAACCAGTCTCTTCTTTTGCTCTTCGATTTGTTCTTTGAGATCGTCCCAGATCATGGCAAATGCAACTCCTCTTCAATGTCTATTTCCATGCGCAATAATGCCGAGCCGAGGGTTTTTCCCTGTGCGTCGTTCTTCAAGGATTTGGTTCCCCCTCCGCCAAGGGCCCCATGCAACAAGAAATTCATCGCCCCGAGATTGGGAAGTTCAAACCGCTCGACGGGGCCGAGAACGATTCCTTCAAAATGCGCCTTCACACGCTCTGCTGTCACGTACCTCCGGAGCATGGGATAGTACTCTTGCTTGAGGGCGATGAGACCCACGTTCGCCGTGTCTCCCTTGTCCCCTGATCGCACATGGCAAATTTGTTGCAGGCGAATTCTCATGGTCTTCAGATCTCGTGGAACAAAACCCGGGGTGTGACAGCTTCCTTGGGAAGAAGAGCCGGCCAGTAAGAGACCACCTCGCTCGGCTTCGGTCTTCCCCCGGCAAAGCCTGTAACGGATGGTGGACCGGTCAGGATGAGCGGTGCGAGTTCCTTGCCGAAACGCTCCACCGCGCCGTACTCCGAACTCCGCACCCCGACTCGCAACACGACTTCATTCGGTTCAGAAATGTCCTTCGCAAGAGCGCCATGGCACGAATTATAGCCTAGAAATTCCGTCCGGAACTCATCAAAGTGAAGCCCAAGATCCTGGATTCTCGTTCGAAGGATCTCGTCTGCCCGCTTTGCTTTTTCCAGGGCATCCGGCCATGTATAGGTCAAGGTACCGACGGTTGTATAGCCATCCAGGTACGACATGGAAACCTTGTAGAATTTCGTTGCCGCACTTCCCTTCACCCCACAGACCTTCACGCGGTCACGGCCAGCCTGTTCCAATTGGATTGTCGTGAAATCCGCCACGCAGTCGGGTGTAATGTACTGCTTGGGATCCCCGATTTCGTAGAGGAGCTGCTCCTTGACAGTCTGGAGCGTCACCATGCCGCCCGTGTGGTCATGCTTCGTAATGGTAATCTCACCGTCGGGATCTGCCTCCGCGATCGGGAAACCAATGTGGGCGAGGTCAGGCACGGACCGCCAGTCTGCTGAAAAATTTCCACCCGACGACTGGCCCCCGCATTCGAGAATATGTCCCGCGACCGTCCCAGCGGCAAGCTTGTCCCAGTCCGATGCAGACCAACCGAACTCGTGAATCATGGGAGCAAGGGTCAGCCCTGTATCGGTCGTACGCCCCGTGACCACAATCTGGGCCCCACCCTTCAGGGCTTCCACGACGGGAAAAGCACCGAAGTAGACGTTGGCGCTCAGTAATCGTTCCCGGACCGTACTCAGGCCTTCGCCGGTCTCCATGTTCTTTAATTCCATCCCACTTGCCTTGAACTCGTCGATGCGTTCGAGAATGTCGTCCCCCACCACCACCCCAACCTTTAGTTGTTTGATCCCCAGACGACGGGCAACGTGAAGGATAGCTTCACCACAGGCAACCGGATTGACCCCGCCACCATTCGTGATTATTTTGATGTTGTGCTGGATGCAGGTGGGCAGGATCTGCTCAAGAAGAGGGATGAGGTCCTTTGCATATCCGAGCTCTGGGTTCTTCCGCTTTTGCTTCTGGAGGATGGACATGGTGACCTCAGCGAGGTAGTCCATCATCATATAGTCGATGGGACCTTTCGTGACCTGGTCGACCGGAGCCGTGAGCAGATCGCCCCAAAATCCCTGGCCGGATGCTATGCGAATCTTGCTTTTCATGGATCCGGTGCTATACCGATTTGATAGATAGTTCGCGCAACTGTTTCTCATCCACCCCGGATGGAGAGTCATCCATGAGAGACATGCCGCTGCTGGTTTTCGGAAAGGCAATGACGTCGCGTATCGACTTCATTCCGGTCATGAGCATAATCATGCGGTCGAGACCGTAGGCGATGCCTCCATGTGGTGGAGCGCCGTATTTAAATGCATCCAGCATGAATCCGAATTTTTGTTTCGCCTCCTCCGGGCCAATGCCGAGCAAACCAAAAAGCTTGCTCTGCAACTCCGAACTGAAGATCCGAATACTTCCCCCTGCGATCTCGTTCCCATTCAGCACGAGGTCGTACGCTCGTGCCCGGGCTTTTGCCGGATCGGTATCGAGGAGCAGTACATCCTCAGGATTCGGAGCCGTAAACGGATGGTGAACGGCAACGTATCGTTTCTCCTCCTCACTATACTCCAGCAATGGGAAATCCGTGACCCAGAGAAACTTCCAGGCTCCATCCGGAATCAGGTTCAACCGGTTCGCCATTTCCAGCCGGAGCGTACCCAGGATCGTCAGCGCTTTCTGCCAGGGACCGGAGATGAAGAGCCCAAGATCGCCCGGCTTTGCCCCAATGCGCCCGGCAAGGGCTTTCACATCCTCAGGGTTGACAAACTTGTCGACGGAACTTTCCACCTTTCCGTCGTTTGCCCGAAGGTACACGAGACCACCGGCTCCCAGGGATTTGACCATGTCGGTCAACCCATCGAGCTGGTTCCGTGTGTATCCGGCAAGTCCCGGAATCGAAAATCCCGCCACCACCCCACCCTTCTTGATCGTTTCGCTGAACACCTTGAAGCCGCTCGATGCAACGATGTCCGAGCAATCGGCTATCTCGAGCCCGAAGCGTGTATCAGGCTTATCGCTTCCATACTTTTCCATGGCCTCTTTGTACGTCATCCTTGGAAACGGAGGTGCGGTCTCGATGTCGAGTGCCTTCTTCCACAGATCGCGAATCAACCCCTCGGTCATGAGCAGGACATCGTTCTCATCCACGAAAGACATTTCGACATCGATCTGTGTAAATTCGGGCTGTCGATCAGCGCGGAGATCTTCATCGCGGAAGCATTTTACAATTTGGAAATACCGGTCGTACCCGGACACCATCAGGATCTGTTTGTAGGTTTGTGGCGATTGCGGGAGTGCATAAAACTTTCCCCTGTGCATCCGGCTGGGCACCAGGAAATCCCGGGCACCCTCCGGAGTGCTCTTCATCAACACCGGGGTCTCCACTTCGATGAAGCCATTCCTGTCGTAATACGCCCGCGTAATCTGGTACGCCCTGTGGCGCATCATGAGGTTTTGCTGCATCATCGGCCTCCGAAGGTCCAGGTAGCGGTATCTCAGCCGGAGATCCTCCGAAACATCGATCGAATCCTCTATCGGGAATGGCGGAGTCTCGGCTTTGTTCAGGATCGTTAACTCCGATCCCACAACATCCACATCTCCCGTTGGGATATCGGCGTTTTCGGTTCCTTCCGGACGGTGTTCGACCTTTCCGGTGACGGAGATGACAAACTCCGACCTGAGTGCCTGGGCAATCTCGTATGCATGTTGCGCATGTTGGGGGGCAAAGACAACTTGTGTTTTCCCGTACCGATCCCGCAGGTCGATGAACACCACTCCCCCCAGGTCACGACGAACATCAACCCACCCCGTCAGCGTGACGGTCTGGCCGATCTGCTCTTTTCGTAGTTCTCCGCACGTATGGGTGCGCTTCTTATAGCTGCTCACGGTTCAACTTTCTTTGTCAAAAGGTTCGTGTCTTCCTGGAAGCCGGCGGCTCGACTGAGCGACTCGACTGANNGACTGAGCTCGTCGAAGTCTCGTCGAAGTCTCGCCGAAGTCGTGGGGTTCCTGCAAAAACAGCAATGCGAGAAGTCGTGCGACATCCGACATTCCCGCATTGTACCGTACACATCGTCAATTCAGGTGCTTGGTGATCTTCTCAACCAACATTTTCTTGGGAACTGCGCCGACGAGCTGGTCGACGACCTTGCCTTGTTTGAAGATCAGCAACGTCGGTATGCTGCGGATGCCGAACTGCATCGAAACCTGCTGGTTCGAATCGACGTCCAGCTTCCCTACCTTTAATTTGCCGGTATATTCCTTTGCGAGCTCCTCAACCAGCGGTGCAATCATCTTGCAGGGTCCGCACCACTCAGCCCAGAAATCGACCAGGACCGGCGTGGCCGAGTTCAATACCTCGCTTTGAAAATTTGAATCCGTTACCTCGACTGGTTTCATCCCTTGTTCCTTTCACGAGTTATCCTTGCAGCCGGACCGCGGAGGGTCCGAGCAATTGTTTCACTGAACTCAAAAATTGCGAGCTCGGTTCCACGGGCAAACGTCGAGTCCAATATACAGAATTCTTCGATAACCCGCCACCCACCACATTGAAGTAGCACGGGCACTTGCCACGGTGGCGTTCCATGATCTTGCGCAGCTCCAGCACCGTCCCTTCGTCGACCTGGTCCACATTCACGGTCACCGAAATGCTCTTGGTATATTTCTCCCGAACCTTCTCCATGGGGATGACCTCATTGACCAGGATCTTTAACGCATCACCGCTGGTCTCTCCCTTCCCGGACACCATGACCATCGCATCGGGTGAGAGGAATTGGGCATACTTCTGGAACGGATCTGAGAAGACGATGCAATCCGCTTTCCCCGTGAAATCCTCGAGCGTCACAAACGCCATGGTGTTCCCCCGCTTGTCGATCTTTCTCTTGACACCGGCAACAATGCCGCACACGCGCACGGTGGCATTGGGCCTGACGTTTGAGGGATCACCGAGCGTGGTCGAACTGAAGGCTTCAATCTCTTCCCGGTATTTGTCCAGCGGGTGGCCCGAGAGATAGAATCCCAGGGCGGCCTTTTCCCGTGTTAACACTTCATTGCCGGTCCAGGGAGCTACAGCCGGAAGTGCGGGGCGCATCTGGATGCTTGCGACGCTCGTCTCAAAGAGGTTCGATTGGCCCCTACCGGCGTGCTGTTGATGGTCCTGTCCGTGCATGATCGCCTTATCGACAGAATCGAACAATTGTGCCCGATTTTCATGCAGCGAGTCAAACGCACCCGCCTGGATCAGGCCCTCAATGGTGCGCTTGTTGACAAGCCGCAGATCGACTCTCGCAGAGAAGTCAAAGATGTCGGCAAATTTCCCCTTCTCGATTCTCGTTTTAACGATCGTTTCCACCGCGCTCGTGCCGACGTTCTTGATGGCGCTCAGCGCAAACCGGATCCCCCTGGGAGTGACGACAAACGTCACATCGCTTTCGTTTACATCCGGCGGGAGTACGTCGATGCCGTGTTTTCGACAATCGTCGATCAGGATGACGATCTTGTCCGTATCGGCCATTTCGCTCGAGAGCGTCGCAGCCATATACTCGGCCGGATAGTGGGCTTTGAGGTAGGCTGTCTGATAGGCAAGGACGGAGTAGGCAACGCTATGGGACTTATTAAACCCATAGGATGCAAACTTTTCGATCAAATCGAAAATATCACCTGCAATTTTCTTTTCGATCTCGTTCTTCGTGGCTCCGTCGATGAACTCTTTTTTCTGCTTCGCCATCAGGAGTTTGTCCTTCTTCCCCATGGCGCGGCGGAGGAGGTCGGCTTGTGCAAGGCTGAGCCCGGCAATCTCGCTCGCGATCCTGATCACCTGTTCCTGGTAGACGATAACGCCGTACGTCTCTTTCAAAATCGATTCGAGCTTCGGATGGATATACTCGCTCTTCTTCTTCCCATGCTTGCGGTCGATGAAGTCCGGTATGTTTTCCATCGGCCCGGGGCGGTAGAGCGCGTTCATCGCGACGAGGTCGTGAATGGACGTCGGCTTGAGCTTCCGCAGATAGTCGGTCATGCCCGAGCTTTCAAACTGGAACAACGCCACCGTTTGACCCTTTGTAAAAAGTTCCAGCGTCTTCTCATCCTCCATCGCAATGCGATCAAGGTCGATCGACACTCCGTGCCTCTCGAGGATCATGCGGAGGGCGTTATCGATCACGGTGAGCGTACGCAGTCCGAGGAAGTCCATCTTGAGCAACCCTGCTTCCTCAAGATCCTTCATGTTGTACTGCGTCATGAGATCGGTCTGAGGCGTCTTGAACATGGGGACGTAGTCGCTGATATCTCCGGGAGCGATCACGATGCCGGCCGCGTGCGTGGAGGCATTGCGGTTCATCCCTTCCAGGACCAGGGCGGTCTCGATCATCACCCTTACTTTCTCATCGCCGCTTTCCTTGATGGATTTGAGCTCGGGAATAGTCTTGAGCGCTTCTTCAAGCGGAGTGACCTTGCCGAGGACGACGGGGATCTGCTTCGTCAGGGGATCGATGGTGCTGAGCGGAATCCCGAGCACACGCCCGACATCCTTCAAGACCGCGCGGGTGGAGAGTGTGCCAAAGGTGATGATCTGAGCGACGGAGTTTTCGCCATATTTCTGCTTGACATATTGGATGACAAGATCCCGCTTGTCGTCGGCAAAGTCCACGTCGATATCGGGCATGCTGACACGGTCTGGATTGAGAAACCGTTCAAACAGCAGGCCATACTGAAGGGGATCGACGTCTGTAATTCCCAGGGCATACGATACAAGGCTCCCCGCCGCGCTCCCGCGTCCCGGACCTACGCGCACCCCCATCTTCTTGGCGGCATTGATGAAGTCCTGGACGATCAAAAAATACCCCGCGTAACCCATCCGTTTAATGACAGCCAGCTCATGCTCAAGCCGGTCGTCAATTTCCGGTGTCAAAGCGGTGTACCGACGACTGAGCCCTTCCCGTGAAAGTTTGTCAAGGTATGCTTCAAGGGTTACGACCCCGGCGTCGGAGGGGATCGGGAAGTTCGGCATGTGGTTCGTTTTGAGGTCGAGCTCGAGATGGCATTTTTCCGCAATCTCCAGAGTCGAGCTCACCGCGTCCGGATGTTCCTTGAACAAGCGGACCATCTCTGAGGCCGATTTGAAATAGAGCTGATCCGTGTGGTACCGAAGCGTCTTATAATCGGGGATATTGGTGCTGCTCGCATCCGGAATGCAGAGCATAATGTTATGGGCGATTGCGTGATCGGCCTTGATGTAGTGGCAGTCGTTCGTCGCCACGAGCTTCAGCCCGAGCTCTCGTGCGAGGCGCGGCGCGTTGGCGAGGATCGGTTTTTCCACCTCCATGCCATGGTTCTGAATTTCGATGTAAAAATCATCACCAAAGATGTCTTTGTACACTCCAGCGGCTGCACGCGCTTCTTCATAGTTCCCATTGACCAGGTGAGCCCCCACGACGCCACCGGGACACGCTGAGGTGGCAATGATTCCCTCGCGATACTGGTGCAGCAATTCGGCATCGATACGCGGCTTATAATAGAACCCCTCGGTATGCCCCAGGGTGCAGAGCTTGATCAGGTTCCTGTATCCGACCTCGTTCTTTGCGAGAAGGAGGATATGGTGGTAGATTCCTCTCCCCTGTCCCTGACTCGACTTTTCCGATTGAAGCGTCTTGTCGAACCGGCTTCCCTTCGTGACGATATACGCTTCACATCCAATGATCGGCTTGATGCCGGCCTTCTTCGCTTTCTTATAAAACTCCAGGGCACCAAACATCACGCCATGGTCGGAGAGCGCCACCGCGGGCATCTTGTTCTCAACGGCAGCCTGGACAATCCCTTCGATGGTCGCAGCACCGTCCAAAAGGCTGTAATGAGAATGATTGTGAAGGTGGATAAACTCTGGCATAGCGAACTTGCGGATTACGGGTGGAGAAATTCGGGGGACATTATGGAATTCACTGCAGGGTACGGATTCGTAGCCCGGGAATCAACCTTGTGGAGACTCCATGAAAATCCTATTCACGCAACAGCCCTTCCACTGTTGCCACCAACTCTTCCTTTGCAATCATCATCCTCTCGCCGGACTTTCGGCGCTTGATCTCAAACTGACCATTCTTCAATCCTTTTTCCCCGACGATCACCTGGAATGGCATGCCGAGCAGATCCGCATCCTTGAACTTGAAGCCGGGAGAAACGCTGGCCCGGTCATCGAATAAAGCCTCGATGCCCGCCCCAGTCAGGGAATTGTACACCTGGTTCGCGGCCAGAACAACCTCCTTGCTGTTCATATTCACGGCGATCACATGAACAGGATACGGGGCCAGCGCCTTATCCCAGACGATACCGTTGGCATCATGTCCCTGCTCGATCGCACATGCAACAATGCGTTCAATGCCGATGCCGTAGCTTCCCATAATGACCGGCTTGGCGGTCCCTCCTTCATCAAGGAAGGACACATTCAGCGCTTCGGAGTACTTCGTACCCAGCTTAAAGATGTGCCCGAGCTCAATTGCGTTGGACACCTTCAGCGCCGAGCTGCATTTCGTACATGCCTCGCCTGCCACGACGGTTCGAAGGTCGTAATACCCCTCCAATGTCACGTCACGCTGCATATCGATGTTCGTCAAGTGATAATCATTTCGGTTCGCTCCGCTGATCAAGCCGTTGGCTCCTTCGAGCCTCTTATCGGCGATAATCCGGAATCCCCGCAAATCTACCGGACCGATGGAGCCGCCATCCGCACCGGTGAGGCCTTTCAGGTCTTCTGCATTCATCGGCGAAGCCTCGCCCCCGCCCAGAGCGGAGAGGAGCTTTGATTCGTTCAATTGATCGTTCCCGACCATCATGATGAGAACGGGCGATCCGTTGTGGCGGTAGACCACCGATTTTGCAAGACGTTCGTGCGGGACCTTCAGGAACTCGGCAAGCTGATCGATTGTGCGGACATTCGGGGTATGGACTTCAACGACAGGTCCGTTTTCCTCTCTCCGGGGCGCTTTCGGAAGAGCCGACGCGGCAATTTCGAGATTGGCGGCATAACCGCATTGATCACACAGGGCGACGGTATCTTCCCCAAACGGCGATTCGACCATGAATTCCTGGGAACCTGTCCCTCCCATCGCTCCACTGGATGCACCGACGACGAAGAACTTGATCCCGCACCGTGTGAAGGAATTCCTGTACGCTTCCGCATGCAGGTCGTAGCTTTTATCCAATCCTTCCCATGATGCGTCGAGACTGTAGGAATCTTTCATGATAAACTGGCGCCCACGGAGCACACCTGAGCGTGGACGGGGCTCGTTCCGGAATTTTGTCTGGATCTGATACCAGATCTGCGGCAGGTCTTTGTATGACTGGATGTGAAGGGAAGCAATCCACGCGATGACTTCTTCGTGCGTCGGGGCCAGTACAAGGTCTCGTTCCTTGATGCTCAGGATAAAATTCGGTATATCCCGCCGGCCTGTCTGAATCCAGAGGGACTCAGGGTTTAAAGCGGGCAGGTGAAATTCCTGTCCCCCGATTGCATTCATTTCCTGCCGAACGATCTCCATAGCCTTCAGCATGGCTTTATAACCGAGCGGAAGGTAGACATAGACACCCGCCGTCAATTGGCGCATCAGCCCTGCGCGGAGCATGAGCTGGTGGCTCGGAATGGTCGCATCAGCTCGGATTTCTTTTTGAGTCGGGATGAAGGCTTTTGAGAAACGCATGAAGGTTCGTCGCTAAGGAAAATACATTGATGGGAATCGTTGAACAAGAACAACGAGATGAATTTACGAAACAGTGAGGGTCAAAACAAGGCGTTGGTGGGAATTCAATCCAGCGGACTGTTTCTCATGGAAGTATCGCGCGCGCCTTCGGCAAACTTAGGATCCCGTATTCGTCATGCGAGAGAAACCACTGACCGCCTCATCAGAAAACATCACCAATGCTACAAAGTCACCATCACACACGGGAGGCAACAAGACTTTCTTAGAATCACTTTGTCCCCTCGTGTCATTGGGGCAAAGAATCAGGGTCTCTCAGCAACCTGCTTATGCCCCCGAGACGATTCCCCGACTTAAATCTTGTCGGGGCAGGCGAACGTCCGACCCCGCCTCCGTCAACCAAAGACTCCGGCGGCCAGGCAACGGTTTAGCCCCACAATGACAAGAGTTATCGAGCGAAGCGAAGATAACTCTTGCGTCATTTTGAGGATCCCGCATTCTTTGTGCGGGAGAAACCAGCAGTGCCCCCGAGACGATTCGAACGTCCGACAAACGGTTTAGGAAACCGCTGCTCTATCCATACTGAGCTACGGGGGCAGGAAGGCCATTGATGCAAGGGAAGAGAAAGTGTGACAAGGTACGAAAGATTCAGTGTGTGTGCAAGGCGGGGTATCGAGCAGAGCCATCTTAATCGTAATACACAACCTTGTCAGGAAGGTGAATATCCACCATCAATCGTTCCGTGGCATAGTCCCTCACCTCCGCGACCGGCATGAACCCCTTGACCCGCGTGGAGATCATCATCTCCATCAGGATTTCCAGCCGAATGTCGGTACCTTTATTTGCCCAAAGCTTCTGGTCAACCCTCAGGATTGTTTTTTCATTCTCCTGGGAAAAATGACGAACGACCCCTTCCAGGAGCAATCTCGGCAGGGTGTCCGCATCAAACCGTTCCGCGATCGCGAGTGCTTCAGGACTCGCCGGTGAAGGCTTCATAATGCGCGCAACGAGTTCTCGTTGCTCTTCCCCCTGTGCGCTCTTCCGCGGCGCAAATTGTTCCAGGAGAAGATCCAACCCTGTGAGGGAAATCGCTACCACCATGACCGTGAGGAGGGGCCATCCGAGCGAATCTCTGAGCCGAAGTTCGTGTTTCATTTCTTTTCCGTTCCCTCGAACGTCTTGAACTCGATAACCAAAACGACAAGATCGGTCGTGCCGATATTTTCTTCCGCGTGCGTAACCGGCTCCCTCCAAAGGATATCCCCCGGTTTCTTCTCTATGATGACGCTCCTTCCATCGGGAAGTGTCGATTTCAACTTGAACTCACTCATAAAATATGCAATGCTCTTAGGATGGGAATGCATTCCAAGCTTCTCCCCCGGCTTCAGTCGGGCTTCGAATACCCGCAGGGTATCATTCTCTAAGATGACCTTGAGCTTGTCTGGGGCAAGTTTCACAGGATCCTGCGCCACAAGCTCCATCGGAGTCAAAAGGAATGCCGACAACAACAAACCGGACAATATATGCTTCGTCTTACGATTCATAAGAATGGTTCTTCATTTTGGAGGATGAAATTGTCCAAGTTTAAGAAAGTTGCGAACCAAAAACAACCGCTGTGCCGGCAAACTCTGCGGAGCATTCTCCTTGCAGAGTCCGATGAACCTGATGGGTGGATAAAGCCAAGGGATTTCTTCTCCGGTTGCGCATCGAATCGCTGCTTGCTTTTCCCTCCTCCTTTGAGTACAATCACGCAGTATTTCTTACGACCCTAACCGCCCAAACTGTGCCAACCCCGACTCTTCGTTTCATACCTGAGAAGCAGTTGCAGGAAATTCGCACCCTTTTCCCTCACACGTCCAGGGGGCTTCTTTACCTCAACCATGCTGCGACCTCTCCCCTTTCGCAACGTGTCTTCGATTCCATGAAGCGCCATCTTGAAGACCGTTCGGAGGGCAAGATCGAAACGTTTCTTGATGATCTCCCGCAAATTCAAAAAACCCGGGAGTTGGTTGCCCGGCTCATCCACGCAGAATCGGCTGACCGTATCGCTCTGATGGGCAATACTTCCGATGCGATCAATACTGTCGTGGCTGGTCTTCCCTGGGCGACGGGCGATCATATCTTGATAAACGACATGGAATTTCCGGCCAACGTCTGGCCGTATCTAAACCTGAGAAGCTCCGGCGTCGAATTGGAGACCATCCCCTGCCCGGATGGTATGCTCACGCCCGAAGAGGTTGAAATGAGGATCAAGCCGAGCACCCGGTTGTTGGCGATCAGTGCAGTTCAGTTCCTGACTGGCTTCCGGGCGGATCTCGAAGCGCTCGGTTCCCTTTGCCGGGACAGGAACGTGCTCCTGGTGGTGGATGGGATTCAGGCGGTCGGGGCGGTGCGTATCGATGTACAATCGATGAAGATTGATGCACTCGCTGCGGGAGGACAGAAGTGGCAGATGGCTCCCCTGGGGACCGGTTTTCTCTATGTCTCCGAGCAATTGCAGGAAAGGATTCATCAGAAACACCTCGGCTGGCTTTCCGTGAAAGTCCCATGGGATTTCTTTGATTACCGGCAACCGCTCGCCGATTCCGCCCGGCGCTATGAAGGCGGAACATTGAACGCCCCGGGAATATGGGGAATGCATGCAGCGCTGAGCACGTTGCTCGAGAACGGCATCGGGGAGATCGAGAAACATATTCTTGCCTTAACGCAGCTCCTGACAGACCAATTACAGTCCGTTGACGGCGTCAAGCTCATCTCCCCCGTTTCGCCGGAACGAAGGGCAGGGATCGTTACGATGGAACTCCCACGGAACGTCGATGCTCAATCCGTTTTTCAATCAATTTCAAAACGTCGGGCTCAAATCGCACTACGGGAGGGAAAACTCCGGATTTCTCCTCACTTCTACAATACTCCGGATGAAATGAACCGCAATGTTGCTATCCTGAAGGAAGCGCTTCATGAAGTTACGGCAGCCCCCTCGTCAGCTCTGTGAAAAGTGAGTAGGCAAACTCGGTATCCTATAGGAGGTTCCATGCCACGATCAACCATCAAACGCATAGCGATCAACACCGGCGGGGGGGATGCGCCGGGACTGAACGCCGTTATCCGTGCCGTGACCATCGCGGCGCTCAACCGCGGCTGGGAAGTCATCGGCATCCGCGACGGCCTGAACGGTATTTTCCTTCCCGACCAATATCCCGACGGAGGACTCATAAACCTCACAAGGGAACGCGTGCGCGGGATTACGCACCTGGGGGGAACGATCCTCGGGACGACAAACAAAGGGAATCCCTTCAAGTATCCGACAAAAAGAAAAGACGGGACCATGTATGAGAAGGATCGGTCGGACGAGATCATCCAGGCTTTCAAGAAACATAAAATCGATGCCCTTGTTGCTGTCGGCGGCGATGGGTCTCTCACTATTTCGCACGGCCTGGCCGAGAAGGGCCTGGCTGTTGTGGGGGTTCCGAAGACTATCGATAACGACCTTGACAAGACCGTCATTACCTTCGGATTCGACACGGCGGTCTCCTTCGCAACGCTCTGCATTGACCGGCTTCACTCGACTGCGGAGTCCCATCAACGCGTGATGGTGGTTGAAGTCATGGGACGTTATGCCGGCTGGATTGCACTCAACAGTGGCGTTTCCTCAAGCGCCGATGTCATTCTTATCCCGGAGATCCCGTATGACCTCCCGAAAATTGCGAGGAAGATCAAGGAGCGGGATAAATTGGGGGCGAAATTTACGATTGTCGTTGTTGCCGAAGGGGCGAAACCCAAGGGGGGAGCGACTTCCGTTGTTTCCAAGGAGTTGGGGAGGGCTGAGCGTCTGGGAGGAGTGGGGGAAAGGATCGCCGGGGACCTTCAGGCGCTCACCGGAAAAGAAGCGCGCTGCGTAGTACTTGGCCACCTTCTCCGCGGAGGAACACCGACGACGTTCGATCGGTTGATTTCCCTTCGCTTCGGTGCAGCGGCCGTGCGCGCCCTGGATGAGGGAAAAACCAACGTGATGGTGGCTCTTGATCCGCCCACCGTTCGGTATGTGCCGCTCGATCAGGTGACCGGCCGGATGAAAGCAGTCCCACTGGACTGTGACACAATTCTGAGCGCCCGCGATCTGGGCATCAGCTTCGGCGATTAACGAGACCGTGCAGAGCGTGGAGCGATCATGAAGACATTCACGACGTGATTTCTTGACATTCACCACCACTCCATCCCACAGTCCATGGCTGAACTCAAGCGCGACCTGAGTCTCTTCGATCTCACCATGATCGCGATTGGATCGTCGATTGGCTCGGGGATTTTTCTCACACCAGCCCTCGTCGCCAACGCGCTCCCTTCCCCGCTTTGGATCCTTGGCGTGTGGTTTGCCGGCGGTGTCATGGCCCTCTGCGGCGCCCTCACATTTGCCGAGCTTGGGGCCATGTACCCCCGGGCCGGAGGGGTGTACGTATTCCTGACAGAAGCCTACGGTGGTTTGGTCGGTTTCCTCTATGGATGGGCTTATTTCCTGGTCGCGAACACCGGAGCACTTGCGGCATTGGCGATAGGGTTTTCCACGTACTTCGGGTACTTTGTTCCCCTTTCTCAGACAGGGACGCTCGTCGCGGCGATCGTCGGGATCATCCTCGTCACCATCATCAACGTCCTCGGTGTCAAGGCGGGGGGAATATTTTCCGATCTCTTCACCATTCTGAAGCTCATCGGAATCGCCATCCTGGTGACCGTCGGTCTCGGCTGGGGCTCGAGTTCCACCACCGACTTCAGCGCACCGCTGGGAGATCTTCCGAACGGGTTGGCCAGCGCTCTGACGCTCGCGTTCGTCAGTGTCATGTGGTCGTACGGAGGTTGGCAGCATGCGACCTTTACCGCCGCGGAAGCGAAAGACCCGAAACGGACTATTCCCCTCTCTCTGATCTTCGGCGCGTCGGCCGTCGCCGTGGTGTACATGCTGGCAAACGTCGCGTACATGTTCCTGATGCCGGTCGACGCAATTGCCGGATCCCCGCGCGTTGCATCGGACGCCATTAGCGTCATCCTCGGGCCGGTCGGGGGTACCATCATCGCGTTGACGATCTTTATCTCGACCTTCGGGACGACGGGAATCTATACTCTCACAGCCCCCCGCATTTACTATGCCATGGCAAACGATGGGGTTTTCTTCAAGAGAGTTGCTGAAGTCCATCCCCGGTTCCGTACTCCTATGTTCGCCATCGTGTTCCAGTCGGTGTGGGCGATCTTGCTGCTCTTTTTCTGGGGGACCTATGAGAAGCTCATCTCCTACGTGGTCTTCACGGATTGGATATTTTTCTCCCTCGCCGCGTTAAGCGTGTTTGTTTTCCGGAAACGCATCCCACACGCCGAACGGCCGTACAAGACTCTGGGCTACCCCTTCACCTCACTTCTCTTTATCACCCTTTCCACCTTGTTCGTCTGTTATACCATGATTGAAAAACCGGCGGAGTCGTTTGCCGGGTTGGGGTTCCTGGCTCTCGGTGTTCCTGTGTATTACTTCTGGAAGAAACGGACCGGGAAACAGGTAGAAATGTTCGGATAAGCTCTTTCATTCCTTCAGCCTATACGATATCGGGTACAAAAGAAACGGGGCGACAACGTGTCGCCCCGTTTGGTGTACGATTCTTCCGTGGAGTGGGTACTGCTACTTCGCCTCCATGGCCATGGCAATGGTATGGAGGACATTTTGTGTATGGGCCGACGTTTCTGCATTCGGTCCACTCTTCCCTTTCAACGACCGCTCGATGCTCTTCAGGTGATACAGGGCCGCCGATTGTGCCGCGAAATTATAGCGCGCTTTCCCTTCGGGGGAAATCATCCCGCCGAGGCGATTGACGTACTCCAACTGGAGGTTTTGACGGAAGGAATTTACGGTGCCCGCAAGATCGTCATTAAAGATCGAGTTTGTCAGATCCTCCATCACCTCACTGAGAGAGTATTGGTTTCCGTACAGGCGAGAGTCCACGATGCGCGTCATGACATTCGGATGAAGCAGGTGGTTGAGGACGTTCCGTTGAGTGTTCAGCACGCGGTCATGGAGCTTCGGGTCTTCCGTGGTGGTGAAGAAATTAAAGCCACGGCGCTGCATCTGCAGATAGTCATAAAGGCCCGCCGGCTCTTTGAATGCATTCACCCCAAAGAGATTCGTTGCCAGGAGGTTCATGGCTCGCTTCTGATCGGCCTTGCTGACCGGGGTAAACGGCTTCGTTCCCCCCGCCTGCCCGACAAAGGCGCGGTCGACATAGACTCCTCCGATATAACGGGAAGTCACCGTCACCGCACTGGCAATCTCACCGGTGAGGATCAAGTAAGCGGTCCGAAGTTCATGATACGACTGGCCCGGCTTGCTGTACTTCTCCTTAATCTTCCCCATGGTCGTCCGGGCAAGCCCGATGCGCTCAGCTGAATAGGTCAATGGGTCACTGGAGAGATCGAAGAGCATGACACGGGGATCAATGGCTTTGCCCGGGGAGCGCATGTCATCCGCATCGTTCCCGAAGATCAAGGAAGGTTCAGCAGAACGGGAGAGGATTTTTGAGAGACGCTCCTTCTCCGCAGCCCAATCACTGACGGCGGGAGAGTATCCAAATTCAATAGCCCACACATCGTACGGACCCGGAGTCGTGATAGTATATTCTCCCTGGTTCGAGCGATCCGGCGAGAAGTTGAGGGCGGGATAATCCATGACGGAAGCCATAAGACCTGTCCTGGACGTCATGGCCTTGTTGTTGATTTCTTGCGGGGAGAGAAAATAGCTGGCCTTCATATTATGGTTCAAGCCAAGCGTGTGCCCGACTTCATGAAGGATGAGGTAATAAATCGAGTGTTTCACCAGGTCGGATTTCTCCATCTCGGAAGCTCCAAAGGCCTCCATCGCCTGAAGGCCGAACAGGAGCTGTTGCTGCAACCCTGCTCCGGCCGAGCAAATCCGGGGATCAGTGGAGTCGTGCTGGTCGTCGAACGCGAGGGCGGCGGAGCTGAACAATCCTTCACGGAGGAGGCGGCTGGTAATGAAGGTGTATTCGAGCATGACATCGGCACCGATAATCTGACCGGTACGGGGGTTGGTGAAGCTCGGTCCGTAACCTCCAAACGGGGGTCGCGGAGACGCGGTCCAGCGCAAAACGTTGTAGCGGATATCACCCGCATCCCAGTCCGCATCATCTGGTTGCTCCTTGACTTGGACGGCATTGCGGAAACCGGCCGCCTCAAAGGCTTTGTTCCAGGCGAGCGTCGCGTCCTTGATGGTCTGCCGAAATTCCCTGGGAGTGGTGTTTTCAATCCACCACACTATCGGCTCCACCGGTTCGGAGAGGGCCGCATTCGGATCGCTCTTCTTCAGATTCCAGCGGTTGATTGCATCACGGTACGGCGTCGCGGAAGTGCTTGTCAAATCCGTCATCCGTTGCGTGAAGTATCCTACGCGAGGATCGTCATAGCGAACCTGAAAATCGTTCTGGGGGACTTCAATAAGGCTGTGCTGCAGGGTGATGGTGACGAACCGTGGGTCGGTCACATCCTCACCTCCGCCGACAAGGGGGGCCGGATTTTCATAAACATAGTCGACGGTCACATCGGTGTTCGCCGGGTAGTTTTTAATCCGGACGACCTTACTCTTATCCTTGCTGAGGTTTCCCAGGGAGAATGTCGTCCCCGGTCGTGCCAGGGGGTTGGGAGTCGGCTTGATCTGATGCAGATGCTCGGCGAGAAAAACATCGTCTGCTTTGATGAGATACTCCGTTTTGGCCGAGTCCTGCGCCACAATTTTTTGTGAAGCAAGCAACGCGCTATTAACGTTCGCTTCCGCCGCTTTGCTCAGGGCATTGTTCTTGTCGAAATAGAATGAGGTGTTCTCATTCACAAACTCGATCCGGTTAAAGTATTTTCTGACGGAAAAAATCTTGTTATCCCTGTAATTTCCCCTAAA
>DKJQ01000164.1 GCA_002454845.1 Ignavibacteria bacterium UBA6688 | reverse complement strand
TGTTGTACGCCTCCGGCTGTGGATAATGTTTTCTTTTTCATCTGCCTGTCAGCCGCCCGTCGTGAAGAATCAATACCGGACCGGTTTCCAGTGTGATCTGCTTTCTTTCGACATCGACTTCTGGAACCCGCGCGGAACCGAAGAGCAGGGCCCAGACAAACATGACGCTCTTTCCTTTTTTCGAAACCACAAGATGCATATCCTTTTTCCCGTCGTGCGGATAGGCAGGAACGAACTCGGTCTCATTGATCTGAACCTTGCACCCGGATGGAGAAAAGAAAACAATCCTCGCTTCCTCACCCTTCGAGGTCAGGAGAATTTCCTCCGGACCTTCGAGGATTCCCCGTTTTTCAAAACTTCCCCAGGTATGGAGATTCCATTCCGCCGTTCGTTCTCCCGTGAGCTGCACGAGATCGACTCCGATCATGAGCGAAGGAAGATCAATATACAGACTTCGGCTGCACCGCTCCACTCCAAGATGCGGCAGATAAGCGGGGGTGAGATCCGCGTGAACGATGCAACCATGGCCGGCAGATTCAACCTGTGCGCCGGCAGGGATCACCCGAGGGGGAAAGAAATCCGGAACCCACACCGTCGTGTCGCCGAGCTGTCCTTTGCCGTCGATCGTCAGGGTATTATGTTGGGAGGTGTTGCGGCGGTAACTGGGTCCGGAACCGTTGATGAAAATCGATTCACCCCGGGCAATCAGGAATGAGCCATTGGCGGGGTCGGAATGGCCGTAGCCTCCAAGCTCGCCGGACTCATAGCGCTTGCGGCCGAGCGGCGGGCCGGAACGCATCGTAAAGAGCGCTGAACCGGTCTCTTTCGCACTTCGGACGAACACCTGTCCACCATCCTCAAAATGGATGATGTCGTCGGCTGGCTCAACCGGCGCAACGGCTGGATTAAGAAAGAGATATTCATACACGCGCCGGCGCGGTGGAACATGCCGGAAATCGACCCCGGCGGCGGGAAGATCGGCCAAAACACTCCCCAACCACTGCGCCTCCCCTGAACCTGTTTGCGAGGCAATCAGGTAGTGACACCAACTGTCGCCACCAACGCGATATTGCGGATCGCCGAACGTAACGCCGTAGAGGCAATCGGGAGAGGTTGCGGCCGCGCGGAAGCGGGAGGAGTTTTTCCAGTACGGCGTTTTGTTCCAGTAATCGAGTCCCCCGCACTGTCTGAAAAGCGTAAGCCAGCGAAGGAGAAACCCATGCTCATAGATCCAAAGGTTGATCCCATGCGGAAAGAATCCATCCGCAGGGAGCATGTCCACCACCCGCTCGAAGGCCCCGCGCAGGAATCCCCCCCACTCTTTTGCGTGGGGGTGTTTCTCCCAAAAAAGGAAACTGAATGCGAGTAAGCCCATACCACAGCCTAGAAAATGCGCCTGGGCATAGTCGGTCCGGCCGTTTCCAAGGTAGCTCCAACAGATATCGGCTATTTCCCATAGTCGCTCCCGCACTATCTTCTCCTGCTCATCCGACAATTCAGTGCGCAGCCAGTCGTACCCGAGACAGAGTGTAAAGAGCACTTCGCCGCTTTGTGTATCGATCTTCAGGGGTTCGAACTGTGGGTCGCGGGTCAGCTCGACATACTCGAGAAGAGCGCGGAGAGCACGTTCGCGGTTCTCCGGAGTCGGTTCGATCAGTGACACGAACGCTGATACGACAACGCGGTCCTCCCCAAACAACCGTTCCGGTCCATCGAGAGCCTTCGACTCGGGTGATTTCCCCGGGGGGAGGTCCCAACCCTTCAGCAGGTGAACGATGTTGTTCCATTGCGCGGCATGGGTCGAAAGTTTCTTTGACCGAAGCGACACGAGTTCATCGGAGCTGAAGAGAAGTCCCGGATGCGAAGTGGAAGCAGGAGCACTGTCGATCGGAAGCGGGATGGCCCGACGATCTTCGATCGAATAGACTTCCGCGTCCTGCGGAACCAGCCGGCTGTCGGCAAGAAGCAGCCTTATGGTTCCCGATCCTTCGAGAGTACATTCGAACCGGACGCGCAACCGGCCGGTATCAAACTCATCTCCCCAGAAATCAAACGTTCCCGGATGATCGGATCCTGCAACACGCAGAGTCGCGACCGGCATCTGTGGAATCATCCGCCAGCCGGGCCACGGTCCCACCCGGATGCCGGGGGGTTCGTTGTTGAATTCAAAATTCGGAAACGTGTACGGTGAGTGTTCGTCTTTGTGCCGGGCAAACCGGCAATGCCGGAGGAGCGGATAATTGTCGGAGCGAAGTGAGCAGAGAAGCACATACCGTCCGGCCTGTAGCGCGGAATACGATGCCTCGAACGAGGACGATAATTCGCCCCCTTGGCGGAAGGAGATCGTGGTTACGAGGCGTGGCGTCGTAGGAAAAACAGTTTGATGGGAATTCATACTCAGCTTACCTGAAAATGTCCCATGACTATTTTTGCCGCGAATCTACACGAATTTGCACGAACGACTTTCTTGCAGAGCATGTTTCAATTGTCAGGGGTGTTGATTCGCGAAGATTCGTGGGCATTTTGTTTGGCTACTTTAAACCTGCACTGCCTCTCCTTTTTCGCGGAAGAGAAGTCGCACAAACTCCCCCACCTCCCCTTTCACATCGATCGCGGATCCACGGTACTCAACCTTCCCCGAAAACGTCCCACCGCATCGCGAAGCCATCAGCGAGACGAGCATTTCCCTCTTTAATAGCGTGCAGGTTACCCAGGTGCCTGAAGGGGCTGCGATCGGCCGCAAAAGGGGAGTTTTCCCGAGGAATTCAAGCGTTTCGGCGATAGAGCCGAGAACCCCGCCGCTCCCTTTGACCGGGCGATTCCTGACAGTCCGTTCCGCCGGGCCGAACACATACCGAACAACCGATCCCTTCCGCCGCAGAAATGCCGCAACGTTTTCGTCCATAACACGCGGGTGGGGATAGAGAACTGCATCGTACGACATTCCACCACACATCAGTTTCCCGTTTTTCCATGTTCCTCGCACTGCCCACTCCGGCGAGAAGAGATCAACCTGGTAGTGGGCATCAAGCAGAGCGACTATCAGATCGAAAACATCTCTCGACACTCCATCGGCTCGGCCATCCCCCAACGCGTAAAGCGTTTCAACGGGAAACAGGACCAGGACATTCGAAGAAGGAAGTCGGTTTTCCGCAATCTTGAAATGCTCCCTTAGCCGCCGGTTCCAATCGGGAAAGTTTCCCCACGTGCTATGGCGCGGATAGCCGGGAAGCGGTGGAGAGCCAAGAAATGTGTTCTCTTCGCCGATCGTCCCAACCGGACCATAACAATGGGCGAGCCAGCGGACGCCAAACAACGCCATGGCGTTCACACAATGATGCATAGCCGCTCGCTGCGATCCGTCGCCGTTATCATCATCGACGGTCCAGAGGTTATTCCACGCAACCGGCTTTTTGTGCATCCGGGCGAGCGAGACGGCGGCAACGTTCATGGTCGCAAGGTTGGCGTACCAGGGGGACGCGGGATCGGCAAGCTTGTTGACTCCACCGAGGTCCACAAACCCCCCGCTTTTTTCCTTCGAGCCTTGCCATAGATCCATGCTGCCGTGGTTCATATCGGCCATGTCGGCCGACTCGAAGTGCCACGTGTCGTGGATCCCGGCTTGCGTCGTTGCACCCCAGAAGCGTTGCACTTCTTTGTTCGTCTCGCGATGGGCCGCGTTGACCGTTCCCTGAACAGCCCGGTAATACACGTTCCGGATCGTACTATGACTCCCATCCTCCGCTTCAAAGGCCAGTTTCCAGAGCGCATCCTCAGGGGGCTTTTTCAATTCCTTTTGGACAAGCGATCGGATTTGCTTCGAGATCGGATAGGTTCCATACGTGCACGTGTACCCCGGTTCATCCCACATGTGGGCATCGAAGTCAACACCGTTATTCTTCAACAACCTGAGTTCTTCGAAATAGCTTTTGAGATGAATGGGATTGGAATAGTCGAAATGATTTGTCCCCATGCTGAAGAACGGAGTGACATGCCAACCATCGCCCGGAGGATTGAACCGGCCGAAGGCCTCGACGTACCCCTCCTTTGCATGATAAAACATATGAGCATGATAAGTTATATCGATCACGTCCCTGTTTCCAAGTGGTCGATCCTTCCACCGCACAGCATACACCTTCAGAAGAGACAGAGGCACATATTGGATTGCCACCTGGTTCATCGTATGGACGTGCCGCGGGTGAATTTCAGTACGGACATTGAATCTGCCTTCGATGATGGGCGCAAGAAGCGGATAGACCGATGCACGGGGGCGGTCCCCATTGACGATGACCTCCAAACCGTTTAACCCCGGGATGACCCGGTGGGCGATGAATCGCGGATCGGCTCCCAGCCAGTACTGCAATCCGTGCTTTCGGCACAGCCTTCCGATCTTCGCCAGCGTTTTCTGAGCTTCCATGTCCCCCCACGAATACCGGCTGCAACGGACGAACACCGCCAGGCCATCGAACCCGGCCGAGCGCAGGTCGTCAAACTCCTGTTGCAGAATCTTGTCGTCTTCTATTACACGGTCGTTCACAGACCAGACCATAATGCTTGCTGGCTGGTGGCTCAAGGGTTTGGCTGTTTTCGCTTGTCGTTTCATTCGATTTCTTCATAGAAGACATTGTCAAACCACGACTTACCGCTCCCCTGATGTTCCAGTATGAGATGCAGGCGGTCCGGTTCAGGGGAGATTTTAGGGGTAACAACCTCAATCCTGGTCCACTCATTTGTTCCGGTAAGGGAGACAGTTGAATCAAAACGCTCATAGGTGCCTGGGTCAAAAAGTCCGGGGCGATCCTTGCGGTGAAGACGGATGCCGATCCTGGCCATCCCCCGCAGATCCGTAGTTCTGACATACGCTCTCAGGCGGTGTCGTTTCCCGGTGTGAAATGCCTTTCCGCCGAATGGCGGACCAAGCGTGGTCGCGACCCATTCCGCACGCCCCTCATCTTTGCTCCCGATATGGAGCGAATCGAGATCATCATATCCCAATCCGCGATCCACACTTAATCGCACATCGCCACTGATGACCGCCGGAGACCAGGGCCAGAGATCGTGCCGTTCACGTAATGAATCCGGAGGGATGCGCGAGAAGCGATTGACCCCCTCAACGTAGATCGGCGTCGAATCCAATCCGGCCGGGTTCCCCTCCTTCGCCTGTCGGACAATGCCCTCCGCTTCATCCCGCTCTATCCGGTAGAGCTTCCAAGCGGCAGAAAATTGAAGCGGCCCCTGCAATGCCAGGGGCGCACCACCATGGGGAACACGATAACCGAAGTGTGCATCCCACATATAGGCACAAAGTCCGGCCGAGACCTCTTGCTCTGAAAGAATCTCTACGGCCGGATTCTCGGATTCCATCAACCAGAAGAAGCCATCTCCCTTGTGCAGAGGGATCGAATGCTTGTCGGATGTCTCCAGATGATGATGCGGTATCCTCGTGACCACGCCTCCTTGCCTGACAAAACAAGCCTGATACAGCTTCGTTCTTCCCGTGTCGCCGGTAAAGACGTCGAGGGGATACAGATTGAAAAACTCAAGTTCACCATGATCGGGATTGGGTGTGACGTGCCATGCCTTTCCGGGAAGAACCGTCAATGTTGCATCGAACCGATAGGTGCATGCGTTTGTGGCCGGATGAAACTCCACGGTGAGATCCATTATGCTTTCAATTTCGCGCGCCTGATTCGTGCCGGTGACCCGCACCACGATACGGTCGGCGTCCGATGCAACAAGGCTCACCGTTCCATTCGACGCCGAATTCCGGTCGGGATGCGTGTGGTTCGCGTACTGCATCCAGTAGAGCGGGATGCCGACATCGCTTCCTATCAGGATCGATCCTCCTTCGGCAAACCGGACATTGCAGAGGCGCATGCCGATGATCTCGCATATGACCGATGCCCCCCTGCGGATCTCGGCGCCAGTCGCACCAGATTGTTTGTACGAAAACTGCTTTGTTGATGCCTCGGTCATTGCGGAGCTATGGCAAGCTGTTGTTCGATCTGTTTGCGGAACGATTCGTTCAGGTTCCTGTTCTTCAGCACATTATCGATCTCCCTTTTCGCTGCGGCGTTGATCTCAGGTACGGTCGCGGCAAGCTGGTCGACGGAGATTCTCCGCGCCCAGAGTTGGTCGAGCTTCGGTTGCAGTCGTTCCATGATCGTGCCGGAGGTCCAGCTTGAAAACCGGACGAAGAAGCGCTTGTCACCGTCGTCATGCTGTTCGCTGAGCTCCCAGACCGCACGGAACCCGGAACCTACGAGCTTTGGATACCGCGCCTCCCAGCCATCCACGAACCCGGCATCGGGAAAGATCGGATTCGGTTGATAGATGCTCGCTTTGCTCACGATCCACTTGAGAGCCTCCCAGGTTGCCGCAGGGTCGCCGGTTTTTGAGCTGATCGAAAACCCGCCGCTTTCCGAGCGGAAATACCGGGGTGGTTTGTTGCCGAACCGTGGGAGCGGAACGACCCCCCATCGAATGGATAAAGTTTCCAGCAGGGAAATGTCGGGAACCGCCTCCACGAGCATCGCCACACGCCCCGACTCGAGCATCTGGCGCGATTGCATGCCCATGGCCTGAACCCGCTGTAAATCCGGCATAATCTCTTCCCGCATCAAGTCAAGATACTCGCGATACACCTCCTGCGATTCGTTCGAAACGCTGAGGAAGAGCGCATTCGGCTGAATGGGGGCGTTGTTCATCTGCTCCAACGCTTCCACGAAGTGACTGCCGATGAAGATCCCGTACTGTTCCTTCCCCCTTTTTGCCTGTTTGGTCAACTTCTGTGCAGTGGCGACCATTTGGTCCCAGGTCCACGAAGCGTCGGGGTATGGGACCCCAGCCTCGTCGAACAGATCGCGATTGTAGTAAACTCCAAGCGTGAAGATCCAGTTGGAGAGGCTGTACCAGCCGCCGTCGATCGAGGTGCCGCGCTGAATGGCGGAGGCGCGCAGGCGTTGTGTGAATGGATCGGTTGCACTGACTTGCCGCAAGTCGAGCAGGTGTCCCTGTGCGGCAAGCTGGTCCCGAACGACGGAGTTCGTATAAAAAATATCAGGGGGCTGACCCGCGGCGATCATGGCATAGAGCTTCTCCTGACCCGTGAACGGAGAGAGCTTGATCGTGATCCCCGATTCCCTTGTGAAGAGGGGAATTTCTTTTGAGAGTGCCTCAATCTCCTGCGCATTGGCAGCGCAATTGAAGACTACTTCCTTCGACGACCGGTCGGCGCCGCAGCCGGGCAGGATTAAGACGGCGGCAACAGCGAGGAGTGCACTGTGCACCTGACGGTAGAAAGCAATAGTCATTTCGTTTTACCTCGGTGGATTTGGTGGATCCTGTCGCAAGAATGTATTTGTGGGCTAAAGCCCTTTTTGGTTTTTGGCATTCATAACCCAACCTAAAGGTTTCGCCGCGAGCGACTCGACTGAACTCGTCGAAGTCTCGTCGAAGTCTCAGCCGAACGGTTGGGGTTACAGTCGAATCAGGACTCACCTCCACTTCCCATGATCCAAATTGTAGGATGCTCACGCGTCTATTGTTGGTACGCCGCCGGCCCCTCTCCTAAGAGGAGAGGGAACCT
>DKJQ01000399.1:6210-41036 GCA_002454845.1 Ignavibacteria bacterium UBA6688 | reverse complement strand
AGACGCTGATGGAAGCTCTCCCGAATATGCATGGCCTCCAACTGGACGGAGCGGCCCCCCGGACGGCAGTCACAAAGTGGAGATATTGGGAGGATACGGTTCCCAATAAGTGAGAGGAAGAGCGCGCGATTTTGTTGAAGAAATTTGTCTGTTGGAAGTTCCATTGCAACAAAGGCGTACAGGTCACAGAGGAAGTGAGTGTACCCCGATAACTTTACATTGAAACAGCCACTGATTCATCCCTGGGGTTTTCAATAACCTCGGTGTTCTCTGAGTCTCTGTGGCATCATTCGACCACACTACGTGAAACGCAGGCAGGAGTCCATGAACCTCGGAAAACAATTACGTTTGCGAAGAATCTGGAAACATCCACGCGCAGTTATTATTCCATTCGATCACGGTCAGTACGGGGGCGTGCCGGACGGTCTTCAAGACCCCCGTCGTCTCACGGAGCGGATCGCCTCAACCCCTGCCGATGCTGTGTTGGTGACACCCGGCGTTCTTACGACGATCGTTCCATCGTTGGGTGACCTTGGAGTGGTGCTGAGGCTGGATGGCGGATTTACGAAGTATACTCCCGTCGCGGGGGACTATGAGCCGGTGGTGAGCCCCGAGTACGCCGCGTCTCTCGGTGTGGATGCGGGAATTGTCTTCAGCTTTGTCGGTACGGCATTCGACGCGCAATCGCTCGCGCGACTGGGCCGGACCGTCGAGGCCGCAAATCGGTGCGGCCTGCCCTTGATCTCGGAGGTCCTGCCGCCGAGTCTGCTCAACAATCACTTTGAGCGCGAGATCTTCACCGTGAAGGCAAAAGGGGGAACCATCGCAGAGGAAACGCTCAACGTCTCCCGCATCGCCGCAGAACATGGGGCTGATATCGTCAAGACACGCTATCCCGGAAGTCCACGCGATCTTCGATCCGTTGTCGATACGTGCGGCGCTAGAGTCATTGTCGCCGGCGGGCCCCAATCGGGGAAAGGCGATCAGGCACTGCTCCAGTTTGCCCATGACTGTGTCGGGGGAAATGCAGCGGGCATCGTATTCGGCAGGAACGTCTGGCAACATCCAAAGATGGAAAAACTAATTGCGGCTCTCTGTGCCATTGTCCATGAGAATGAGACGGTTCTCAAAGCATTGAAACTTCTGAAATAAAACGGAGCGGCTTGCCTGTTGACCGCCATCGCCATGATCACCACCGTTACCCTGAACCCGATGCTTGACAAAACCGTGCGCATGAATACGTTTGTGCGCGGCGCGATACACAGGGCAACGGCCATGGAATGTATCGCCGGAGGCAAGGGAATCAACGTCGCCCGGCAACTAAAATTCCTCGGCGTCCAATCTGTAGCAACGGGATTCATGGGAGGCGAGGTGGGGTCAAGGGCTCTGGACCTGCTGCGGCAGGAAGGGATCGAAGCCGATTTTGTTCAGGCCGACGTTCCAACGCGCGAAGGGGTGACTTATCTCGAAGCCGATGGGACCTCCACAGCGGTCTTTGAGCCTGCCCGGCAAGTGCCCATCGAGCGGGTTCACGAGCTCAGCAAAAAATTCCACACCCTGTTCCCGAAGAGTTCCTGGATTGTGTGCAGCGGGAGCTCTCCCGGCGCGGAGGCGGACGACTTGTATTACGAAGCGGTACTCGCGGCTCACAAGTACGGCGTCATGAGTGTCGTCGATTCGTACGGCGAACCGTTCAGGCTTGCCCTGCGGGCTGTTCCTTCACTGGTGAAACCGAACAAGGAGGAATTTGAACAAACCTTCGGCGGTTCCCTGCAAAGCGATGATGACTTTGTGAGGGCGCTCAATCATCTTCTGGGCATGGGGATTCAGTATGCGATCGTCACCGACGGTGCACAGCCATGTTACGCAGCGATCCGGGGACACTATTGGAAGATGACGCCCCCTGCCGTTCAGACCGTGAACCCGATAGGGTCCGGCGATGCGATGGTGGCAGGTATCCTCTATGGTTTCCACCAGGGGTGGAAGTTCCAGCGATGCGTTTCGTTCGGAATTGCGGCCGGGGCCGCAAATGCGCAAAAGTGGGGGGTGGCGAATTCCGGAATCCAGGAAATCCTTGACCTCGAGCACCAGGTTCGTGCTCAAAGACTCCATTAATTAACCCATTTCGTCCTTGTTCTCTGGAATACTGTTTGTAGTATTGTTTATTAAACGAAATGCCACTAATGAATAACAGACTAAACGATGCAATGGACTGCCGCGCGTCCGACCGCGTTCCATTTGTCCCGGCGATCTATGAACACAAAGCCTGGTTTGTTCACTCCACTCCATCCATTGTATGCCGGGATGTGAAGTTGTTCACGGAAGCGTTGCTCGCAGAATATGAGTCCATCCATCCCGATGCTCTCACCGTTGGCATCGACGTCTACAATGTCGAGGCCGAAGCTGTCGGCTGTCAAGTACGGTACTACGGAGAGGGGGAGACTTCCGTCCCTGCAATCGAGCCCGATACGGTCCTGTATCACGGTGATGATGATATGGGGAGCCTTCGCATGCCCGATCCTTCAAAGGACGGCAGGATGCCGGTGAATGTCGAGGTGGCAACAAATATTGTGCAGGCGCTGGGAAAAGAGATACCGGTGCGGGGAGCGGTGTCCGGACCGTTTTCCATGGCGGCCAGCCTCGTCGGACCGGAGAATTTTCTCATGTTGACCATCACCAAGCCGGCCCTCGTCCACGAAGTCATGAAATTCTGCGCCGAAGTGATTCAACAGTATGCAACCGCGTTTGTCAGAATCGGATGCGGCATTGTGATTTTTGACTCACAGTCCTCCCCGGCCTTGATTTCGCCGGACATGTATCGTGATTTTGTTCTGAAGCCGACCCAGGAACTCATTCGTTCACTCCAAATGCTCGGCGTGAAAAACGTCCCCTTGATCGTCGGTGGAAATACCACAGACATTCTCGAACCGTACCTGGAAACCGGGGGCAACAATATTCTCTGTGACTATCCTGCAGACGCCGGTGAATTTCTTTTACGATGTTCGGCGGCACGCCGGGCATTTCGCCGAAACATCGATTCATCCGATTTCATCACAACGACTCCGGAAAAGCTCGGCGCGCGAACAAGAGAATGCCTTGACGAAGGAAAAGGATATCCCGGATTTATACTGGGGACGGCCGTTGCTCCGTTTGGAACACCGTTGGAACACCTGCTGGCCATCAAGACGGCAGTTGAGGAATATTCGGGGAAAAGCTCAGCCTGAAGGAACGACAGCGAGTATAGAACATGAACGAACCCATGACTGCAAGGAATCGAATTCTGACAGCGATGCGACGCGGGACGCCCGACCGGGTGCCGGTCATGCCCGATATTTCCAACATGGTTCCGGCCCGTCGCACGGGGAAACCGTTTTGGGATATTTATCTCCATGAGAATCCATCGCTCGACGAAGCCTATGTGGATGCGGTGCGCTACTTCGGCATGGATGGCTGGTACATTTATGATAATGCAACCATGTACGAGGAACCCGCATGGCAGAAAAAAATAATCGAATCGTTGGACGATGAACTCCATGTCCGACGATGGATCGAGACGCCGTTTGGTGAGTTGGAGGAAATTGTGTGTTACCCGAACAACGATCCTCCCTGGTCACAAACCGGAATCATCAAAGACATCGCGCAGGATTTTCCGAAACTGCAGTGGTACATGGAACAAAAGGGACTGGATGGGCTCACGAGGAACAGGCACAGGATCGGCGAGCTCGGCATTTACGGTGTTGCCATCGAAACGTTCATGGGATTCTGGGTCTGGGCCAGGGACGGGGGTTCCATGCAGGCCATACAGGATTTTTTCCAACATCCCGCGGAGATGCAACGCATTAAAGAGTTCTACGTCGCATTCGTCGAGAAATCGGCAAGACGCATTCTGCAGGACCGGCCCGACGAGATCCTTCTCGCCGGATCGTCATCCTCTTTGAGCCTGAGCTCCCCCAGGATCTATAAAGAGTTCGATTTGCCTGTCATTCAGCTCGTTTCTTCACTCTGCAAGGAGGCGGACGTTATTTGTCACCAGCATACCTGCGGCCGTTCGAGACAGATTGTGGAGATCAATTACCTCAATTCCGATGTGAACGTGATGGAGCCATTGGAGCGCCCACCGGGGGGAGACGTCGATCTGGCCGAAGTGAAGAGGAAGTTTGGCGACAAATTCTGTCTCAAGGGGAACGTCAATACCTTTGAAACCATGCTGAACGGTTCCGTGCAGGATGTCGAGCGGGAGGCAAAAGCGTGCATCGATGCGGCGGCGCACGGCGGGGGATTCATCCTTGCCACCGGCGATCAATGCGGGAGGGATACACCCGACGAAAACCTCTTTGCCCTTGTTGAGGTGGCAAAAACCTATGGATGCTACCCCTTGAAGTAATCACTCGATGATTCAAAAAAGGAACAAACGATGAAAGAATTACAGGAACTTGCCGAACAACTTATCAACGGGTACTCCGACCATGTCGCTCGATTGACACAGGAATTACTGGACAAAGGGGCCACGCCGCAAACCATTCTGAACGAAGGTCTCGTTGCAGGGATGACCGTTGTCGGTGAAAGAATGCGATCGGGAGAAATGTACCTCCCTGAGGTGCTGCAATCCGCCAGCGCGATGCACGCATCGTTGAAGATCCTGAAACCACACCTGGTGAGAGATGGGGTCGAATCACGCGGGAAGATCCTGATGGGAACGGTGAAGGGGGACATGCACGATATCGGCAAGAACCTGGTCGGTATCATGTTGGAAGGGGCGGGGTACGAGATCGTCGATCTCGGGTTGAATGTTCAAGCCCAGAAATTCGTAGAGGCGATCCAGACGCACAAGCCGGCGATCCTCGGCCTCTCGGCCATGCTGACCACTACCATGCTGCACATGAAGACCACCATCGATGCCATTACGCAGGCCGGTGTCCGCGCCAACGTGAAAATTCTTGTAGGAGGAGCCCCCGTAAGCCAGAAATTCGCGGACGAAGTAGGGGCGGATGCCTATGCCCGTGACGCTGTCAAAGCCGTCGATAAAGTCAAAGAATTGCTCGCCGCCTGAGGACATCCATGCCGACGCAGGAAGCCGGGAAACCATACTCAACGCTGGCCCTCAGGAGTCCGGAGGAGTTGATGTTCGGTCGTGTGCCGAAACCGGTTTCTTGCGGCTATGGCCTGCAGTTGGGTGCCGGAGCCGTGTACCCGGAATTGAATTTCACGCTCCCCACCATGTTGATCGAGGAGGAAAGCTGGAGTTCCATCGTCAACCAATATGATGAGTTGGGAGAGATGATCCGTCGGACCGCGAAGCGTCTGCATCTTCCGGGGTTGATGATCGAGTTTGAATTGCTTCCTCCCATGACGGAACGGCCTGAGTGGGGGGCCGAGATCACACGGGTTCTTGACAGCCATCTTAAGAAAGCCCACGAAGTGGACGGCCTGCCGTGCGCGCTCCGTGTCACCCCGACCGATATCCGCGATGCCATTCGTCCGCCCCTGTTGCGGACCGGCACCGAATGGGAAACGTTACGTGCTTCATTTGAAGCGTGTGCTGAGGCCGGAGCTCACGTTCTCTCCATTGAATCGGTGGGAGGCAAGGAGCTGAACGATGAGGCGATGATGTATGGCGACGTGGAAGGGGTGATGTTTGCACTTGGTGTCCTTGCCCCGCGGGATATGCAGTTTCTCTGGAAGGAAATCGTTTCGATTTGTACGGCACACGGCGTTGTGCCCGGCGGGGATTCCGCATGCGGGTTTGCCAACACGGCCATGCAGTTGTCGTCGCAGGGAATGCTGCCCGAAGTGTTTGCCGCAATGGTCCGGGGGGCAAGCGCCGTCCGAAGCCTTGTTGCGTACGAGTGTGGTGCTTTCGGGCCCTCGAAGGATTGTGCTTACGAAGGACCGATTCTCAAAGCCATCACCGGTGCGCCGATTGCGATGGAGGGGAAGTCGGCAAGCTGTGCCCATTTCAGTCCCGTCGGCAATGTGGCGGCGGCGATGTGCGACCTCTGGAGCAACGAATCCGTGCAAAATGTCCGCCTTTTGTCCGGTCCGGCCCCCGAAGCGTTCCTGGAGCTCCTGACGTACGACTGCCGGTTGTTCAATGCCGCCCTTTCAACCGGATCGGAACGGATCTATCAAAGGATGCTGGTCGAGTCGGATATTCATCTCAGTGCGCAGGCTCTCGTACTGTCCCCTGAATCCACGATCCGCATTGCTTCGGCGATCGTGCGGGAGCGTACACATTATCGGCAGACAATCGCAGCCGCATCGGAAGCGCTCCATGTCATTCGTGATGCTGTTCGGAACAAAACCCTGGCTCTCGCGCCGAAAGAACACCAATGGCTTGACAAAATCGAGTCTGCCCTTGTTGCGCTCCCGGCCGGGGAGGGGGGGATCATGGACTCGATGATCGATCGCTACGGTCACCTCTTCACTCCGTCAAGCTACGGTCTCTGACAAGAATCTTGAAGGTCTAAAGCGAACCAAACTTTTTGTAAATTCCCTTCATCACTCACCACATTACAGGATTGAGGTTTAGAATGTCCACATTACGCGACGCCCTTTCCCAAGTCCGTACGATTCAATACACTTCTCCCACCCTTCTGGTGGAGCAAACAGTTGCCCGGGAGCTCCAGGCAGCTTTCAGTCCGGGGGCGGCCATCAAACGCTCTGCGGGATTGAACGCCCCCAGAGGCACCCTCCGCATTGCGGTTGTTCCGGACAGCAAACAATGGAAAACAATCCATCGCTCGTTGGTCGGTGGGAAGGATTGGATCATGGCGCGGGTGTCCGAAGGAGGTGGGGTGGAAGTGCTTGCCTCCAAACCGCACCTCCTGTACTATTTGTGTACGTTTGTGTCAGGCGACTGGGCCGCCATGCCGCTATCGGTCTTTGCGGCGGGGAAGATCGTGGTTCCGACATTTCCGAACATGCGGCCGGCGTACGATGTGTTCCTCACTCAACACGGCCGGACCGTCCGCAATTTCGATCGCGACGAGTACGTCCGCAATCTTGCACGGCTCGGTTTCTCACACGTGGAAGTCAACGGCCTTGCGATGCCCGTCCCGTTCGAACGGGGCCCGCAGGGAGAATTGCTTCACCGGTTCTACACTTATTGCCCGTCGCTGGATCAGTTTGTCACCAGCAAGCTGAACAATGGATACTATGATGACGATTATCTCCAGGCAAACCTGAACTTTCTGAAGACGAACGCGGAACTGGCGGAGAAGTATGGTCTCGCCCCGGGACTCGTTTGCTTCGAGCCGCGGTCCGTACCGGACAATCTTCTCCAACGCTACCCCATGCTGCGGGGCGCTCGCGTGGACCATCCCATCCGAAGCTGGCATCCCCGTTTTAACCTCTCCATCGCGCATCCGGTTGTTCAACAACACTATGCTGAGCTCATGGAGAACCTGCTGCGGGAAGTGCCAACCATCGACTACATCTCCATCTGGTCGAACGACAGCGGCGCGGGGTTCGAATATACGAACTCCCTCTACGTTGGACGCAACGGCGGCGGCTATGTGATCCGGGAATGGAAAGGGGATAAGGAGATTGCCGAATCGGCGGCGAACAACCTGATGCGGTACATGCGCATTCTGCGAGACGCCGGGAGAAAGGTCAACCCGCGCTTTCGGACTCTGATCCGGCTGGAGCCGTTTTGGGCGGAACATGACTATATCTGGGCGCAGCTTGGCGACGGCCTGGATGTGGAAGTTTCCTCTCTTCTTACGAAAGGCTGGAAGCTCGCGTACAAACATCCGAAATACAAGGAAGCCCGCGAGATCCATGGCACGGCGCTCCACAACCGCTTCGCCGATGCCGAGAAGCCGTTGATCAGCGAACTGAAGAAAAAGGGATCACGTGCCGATGTCTATTTCAATCCGGGCCTTGGGTGGAATCACGAACCGCTGCTGGGAGTTACGTTCCCATGGCTGGTGTTCGACAAAATCAAGGACATGGCAAAAGTTGGGGTAGAGACCCCATGCTACACCAGCGGTACGATTCCCCCCACCTTCGCGCCGTACAATATTAACCAGGAGCTCGTTCGTGCGTTTCAGGCCGATAAAAATCTCGATCTGCAGGCGTTCCTCCTTGCCAAGGCGAAGGAATGGATCGGCTCGCGACTGGCAGCCGATCTCGTCAAGGTGTGGAAACACTCCGACGAGGCGCTTCGTTCGCATCCCATACCGATCTGGATTTATTCATCGTGGGGAGTTTGGTACCGTTTGTTGACCCGGCCGATCGTCCCGAACGTCGAGAAAATTTCGGAGGAGGATCGGGCGTATTACGAGAAATTCCTCTTGGCCACATCGCATAACCGCTGCCGTGTTGACTTCCGGTACGACGTCGGGTTCGACCTTGTCGATCCGAAGCATGCCCAGATATGCATTAAGCTCATGAACCGGAATCTGTTCCCGGAGATTGAAGCCGCGCTGAAATTGTTGAAAAAGATGCGGGCGGCTGCAACGAACAATGTTGAACGTGCCGTCGTGGAAGACCAGTACGATCGCATGCGGGCGCTGTTTTGCTGGTACCGAACCCAGCGTAACGTCACCGCCTGGGTTGCCGGTGTGCATACCTACCTTGAAACAACCGACAAGCGGAAGCGTCGAGAGTCACGCGCGATGCTCAAGGAAATGGTCCTTGATGAAATTGAGAACGCGAAGGATCTGCTCGATCTATGGGAAACGTCGAAGACCAACTGGATGATCGTCTCCGGCGTCGGCGAGACGACGTTCATCTATTACAAGAACTTCGGGGAGCAGGTAAAAAGGAAAATCCAGTTGATGAAAGGGCGGGAGAATGATGAACCGTATGTCGATCCGGATTTCCAGTGGCGCGTCCCCGGGTTCGAGGATTATCTCTACAAGGAAACATCGCAGCCGGTACCCAAGGGCCGTAAGAAAGCAGACGGCAGCTTCGGTGTCAGTTGATCAATCCGCTACCCGCACGGATCCATCCGCCTCTGTTCCCTGAGGAGGCGGGTGTTGTATGAAGACCATCCTTCTTGCTCCGGATTCCTTCAAAGGCTCTCTCACAGCGCATGAAGCTGCGGAGGCCATGGAACGTGGCGTTCTGGCGATCAGACCGGACGCTCACATTATCCGCCACCCGGTCTCCGACGGAGGCGAAGGGCTGGTCCGGGTGCTCTCCCAGGCGATGGGAGGAACGATCCGTCACATCGACGTTCATGGACCGCTTCCCGGTCAAAAGGTAAAGGCCCGGTGGGCGCTCTCCACAGACGGATCGACAGCCGTGCTGGAAATGGCGGAAGCCGCGGGACTCTCGCTGATGCCGGTCGATCGACGCGATCCGAAGATCACAACAACATACGGTGTTGGGGAACTTCTTCGTGCAGCGCTTGAGAGCGGTGCGAGCTCGATCATCCTCGGTATCGGGGGGAGCGGGACGAATGACGGGGGTGCAGGATTGGCGGAGGCCCTTGGAGCGAAGCTGCTCGACGAGCGTGGACACCCCCTCCAACATGGAGGCGTTGCGCTTCAACAACTTTCCAGCATCGATATGAGCGGGATGGATGGAAGATTGAAGAATGTTTCGCTGACCGTTGCGTGCGATGTCCGTAATACCCTCTGTGGAGAGGAGGGGGCCAGTGCGGTTTACGGTCCTCAAAAAGGAGCGACGCCGGAGGATGTACAGCTTCTTGATTCGGCGCTCCATCGTTACGGCGAATGTCTTCGCACTGTCCTGAATGTCGATGTCTTTGCGATTCCCGGCGGTGGGGCAGCGGGGGGATTGGGGGCGGGATTGGTAGCTTTCTGCGGTGCGAGACTGAAGACGGGTATCGATGTTGTGTTGGATGCCACACGATTCGACGAGCATCTCCGATCGGCCGACCTTGTTATAACAGGAGAAGGGAGAATCGACGACCAGGTTCGGTTTGGAAAGGCTCTGGCCGGGGTCATCGGCCGATCCCGACGAGCAGGGATTCCTGTTGCGGCCGTTGTCGGCGCGCTTCAGGGAGAACGAAACAGTTTTGTGAACAGCGACTTCCTGGTCGATCTGGAAACCCTCATCGATGGTTCCACTACCTCGCACTATGCCATGCGCCACGCCGCCGAACTCCTCACAGCAAAGACCGGCGTGCTCCTCCGGCGAATCCTCCGCCCGCACCATAGCCCTTGAAGCCAATATTCCGTATACTCCTTCGTTGATTCCCATACCTCCATTCGGAAAACAATCTCCTTGACGACGCGCCCCCGCTTTGCCGATCTCGCAACCGTTAGCTTTATGACCCTTGTGTGGGGATTTTCGTGGCCCGTCACGATCGTCGGTCTCCGATACTGCGACCCGATGTTGCTTGCAAGCCTGCGATGCGTTCTTGGCGGATCGCTGATCTATCTCTGGATGTTGCGCAAGCCGGAGCGGGAGCGGTATGACCGGAAGGGACTTCAAACTGCGTTGGTGGTGGGCTCATTCTGGGTCGGTATCCCGACGGCCCTCTCGGTATGGGCGCTCCAGTACATCGGTGGAGGCCTTGGCGCCATCCTGCAGAGCACCGTTCCTTTCTTCATTGCGTTCTTTGCACATTTCTATCTCGGCCAGAACCAGTTGAATGTGGGAAAAATCGGAGGGATGGTTCTTGGTTTTGTCGGAATCATTGTGTTATTTTCCGACGATCCATTGGATGCGGAGAATGCCTGGGCGCTGGCCGGCGGACTTGCAGTGGTGCTCAGCGCGGTCTCCATCGGCTTCGCACAATCGTATTCGCTCAAGCATTTCAAGGGAAAGGACAACACCTCCTTTAATATGTATCTTCAGCTGTTTGGCGGGCTCGTCATCCTGCCGTTCGCATTCTTTGGGGGCTTGCCCCGGTTTGAGACCAGCGCTGAGCTGTTTGGAGTCTTGTTCTTCCTCTCCCTGTTCGCCACCGCCATTCCGTTTACGATGTACTTTGAGCTGTTCCGACGGGTCGATTTCGTCGTTCTCTCGATGATGGCGTACGTGATCCCGGTGGTCGCGGTGGTGGCGGGCATCGTCTGGCTCGGTGAGCGAATGTCCCTGATTGATGTGGCAGGTGCGGTGCTCGTCATCGTGGGTGTTCTGATTGCAACACAGTTCGATCTTCTCCGTTCAAAATTGTTTCCCCGATCAATCTCATAAAGGTCCCCCATGATTCGCATCGGTTTGGTCGATCTCGACACATCGCATCCGAAGGTCTTCACCAAAATTCTCAACTCCCTGCCCGACGTCAAAGTAACAGCCCTCTGGGATGGCCGCGATGTCTGGCCGGAGGGGTACGATGAACGGTTTGCCAAAGAGAATGACATCCCGCATGTCTGTAAAAAACTCGAGGACATGCTGGAACACGTCGATGCCGCGATGATCCATGGAACAAACTGGGACAAGCATGTGGACAAGGCCTTTCCCTTCGTCGAGGCGGGGAAACCGGTGTTGATCGATAAACCGGTTGTGGGGAAGGTGAAGGACATTTACGCACTCCTGGAACTCCAGGCGACACATAAAACTCCCATTTACGGCGGCTCGGCTCTCCGGTTCGCACAGGAGGTCGCGATCTTCCGATCGGAAGCCGCCGCATTCGGCCAGATCGTGTCTGCCGTCGCGACCGGCCCGGGAGATTTCTTCAGTTACGGTATTCATACGATGGAAATGGCCCAGGGGGTGCTTGGCACCGGGGCGAACTACGTCGAGTATATCGCCGAGAACAAAACGGCGATCTTCTCGATTACGTATCATAACGGCTTTGTGCTGATTCTCCAGCTCCATCAGCCCTTTTATGAGTGGACGTTGAATCTGTATACCACCACGGGTCAACATGCCATGAAGGTTGATGCCGCGCGCTTGTACGAACCGTTCCTCCATAACTTCGTCGAATTGATCAAGGGGAATACGATTCAGTATTCGCTTGAGGATCCCCTGGAGGCTGTAAAGATCCACATTGCTGCAAAGCTTTCGCGCCAGCATGGCGGAAAGATTTATCTGTCGGAGGTTCCGTCAGAGGAAGGATTCGATGGGACTGCTTTTGCGGCGGAATATGCCGCGGCAAAACGCCGGGGTGGATAGATGGCGCAACACGATCCGCGCCTGATCATCCTGGCGGGGGGAATTTCCTCCCGCATGAAGATTCCGGCAACGACCAGGATCGGTGACGAACTGGAAATGCAAGCCGCCGACCGGACGAAGGGGATGATTGGTGTGGGAGCCGACGGTCGCCCTTTTCTGGACTACCTCTTGTACTATGCACGTGAAGCCGGTCTCCGGGAGGTTCTTCTCGTGATCGGGGAGCGCGATCATGCGGTTCGGCCGTACTATGGGGAGCGGGATCGCGGGAATGTTTTCCACGGGCTCTCGATCTCTTATGCAGTTCAATCGATTCCTCCCGGAAGAGTGAAGCCCCTGGGGACGGGAGACGCTTTGTATCAGGCGCTCTCAGCCCGGCCTGATTGGGCCGGCGGGGATTTCATCGTCTGCAACAGCGATAATCTGTACTCGATCCGCGCATTCACGAAGCTTCTCCGGGATGGGGCCCCGAACAGTCTCATCGACTATGACCGTTCGGGACTGGAGTTCGACGAAAAGCGTATCGCCCAGTTCGGAGTCACAAAAAAAGATGCCGAGGGGTACCTGCTAGAAATTATTGAGAAACCTCCGGCGGAACAGCTTGAGAAACTGCGCGACAGAGACGGAACGTTGCGCATCAGCATGAACATCTTCCGTCTGCAGTACAACATGGTTTTCGCATTTCTTCAAGAATGTCCAATCCACCCCGTGCGGCAGGAGAAAGAACTGGTCGCCGCGGTGACACGGATGGCGCAGGAACTCCCCCGCTCCGTCAAGGCCTTGCCGTTGAAAGAGCATGTTCCGGATTTGACGTATCAGGGGGACATCCCCGCCGTCCAGAAGTTCATTGGTAAAAATTTTCCCGTTTCTCTTTGGGAACAAGGAAGGACCCATTGAGCGTACATTCACAGTAGAACCAGACCCCATCGTTGATCTCGAATGCCGACGTACAGTTTTCGGAGCGGCTGCAGGCGGTCTATCATTGTCCCGCAGACGAACTCCCTCCCCACCTGATCCGCTACACACGCCTGATCGATTCGTTCCATACCCGGTACGGTGACACCGGGACGGCGACAATCGTCCGGGCGCCCGGTCGCGTTAATCTCATCGGCGAACACACCGACTATAACGGTTACCCCGTCCTTCCCATGACGATTGACCGGGACATCGTGTTCATCATCGCCCCCTCGGAAGGCAACGAGATCAACCTCACCAATGAAGATCCCTCCTTCGGCGAACGGTCGTTTACCGCCTCACGCACGATCACGCCGTACAAGCAAGGGGATTGGGGAAATTACGTGAAGGCGGCTGTGCAAGGACTGATCCACGAAGGGGTCGTTGAGGAACGTTCGGCCAAAGGATTTCGCGCTGTAGTGGGAGGAACGATTCCGGGTTCAGCCGGACTCTCTTCCTCTTCCGCTCTCGTTGTCGCATCGGGGTTGGCGTTCCTTGCCGTCAACGATAAGAGCTTTGAACCGATGCTCCTGGCGGACCAGCTTGCACGCGCCGAGCGGTACGTCGGGATGGAGGGGGGAGGCATGGATCAGGCGATCTCGCTCCTGGGCGTTGCGGGGAAGGCGTTGAAGATTAACTTTTATCCGCTCCGGCAGGAATCCATCCAACTGCCGGAAAGTGCTGCCTTCGTGGTCTGCAACAGTCTCGTCCAGGCATCCAAGAGCGAATCCGGACGGGACGCGTATAATCTGCGCGTGGTCGAATGTCGAGTGGCTGCCGCACTTTTTTCTTCCTCCCTCTCAAAGAAACTCGGAAAACCAATCACGGCGCGTCTTCTCTCCGACCTTGCTCCTTCCCTCCTCCATCGTACAGAACGGGAGGTTGAACAGGACGCCCGCATGGCTCTTGGCACACAGCCGCTTTCCCTTTTAGAAATTGCCCTCCGGCTGGGGGAGGATCCATCCGAAGTCCGTCGTCGCCTTTGCACGCTGAAAGACGGTTCCGTCGTTGCCGAACCGCCGGAGGGATTCAAACTCTGGCAACGGTACCGCCATGTCGTTTCAGAGGCCGCCAGGGTTGAAAGGGCCGCCGCGGCTTTATCCTCCGGCGCTCTCGATGAATTTGCAGCATTGATGAACGAGTCGCATGCCAGTTGTCGTGACGACTATGAAGTAAGTTGTGACGAGCTTGAAGCCCTGGTCACGATTGCCCGCGGCCATGGTGCCATAGGGGCGAGGCTCACAGGGGCCGGATTCGGGGGATGCACGGTGAATATCGTTCCCGTTGAGCACGTTGGCCGTTTTCTCTCCGGCGTCCGGCGCGCGTACTATGAGACGTACCGAAGAGACCACCCGGAGAAGATATTTGTGCCGTTTCGCTCCATCGACGATGTGCTCTTCGTTTGCCGCGCAACAAAAGGGGCCGGTGTCGTTTGAAAGGGAGGATCATGGTTCTCGGCATTGATGGCGGGGCAACGAAGACACGAGCGGTTCTTGTGTCGGAATCGGGAGTTGTGGCGGGATATGGAGAGGCAGGTCCGTCGAATTACGACAATGTCGGTATCGAGAAGGCATGCGCGAATATTCGGGAATCGGTAACACGGTCGGCGAAAAAGGCCGGATGCGACCCGAAGGGCTTCGATGCCGCATTCCTCGGAATGGCGGGAGTCGTCTCGAAGGGTGATCATGCTATCATCCGGTCCATTGCCGGCGATCTTGGTTTGGCGGAGGAATCCCGTATCGGTATCGACCATGATATTCGAACCGCTCTTGCCGGGGGTCTTGCAGGAAAAGAAGGGCTCGCATTGATCGTCGGGACCGGCTCGTCCTGTTATGGCAGGCGCGCAGACGGCCGGAATCACCGTGCGGGATGGGGATACTTGCTGGACGATGTCGGGAGCGGCTATTTTCTCGGGTTACAGGCCATGATTGCGACGATTCAACAGGCCGATGGTCGTGGTGTGGCGACCCGGCTCTCGGGCGTCGTTCAGGATTTTTTCGGCTACACGGAGGTGGATGAGATCATGCACCTCCTCTACCATAACGGTCCCGATATAACCCGGATTGCCTCGCTGGCTCCGAAGGTGATCGAAGAAGCTCGCTCCGGAGATACCGTTGCGCGCCGCATTGTCGCCGATGGGGTCGGGGACCTTGCATCGATGGTCGCCACGGTGGTGCAGAAGCTCGGGTTTTTTCCGGACCCCTGTTCCCTCGTGCTCATCGGCAGTGTGGCAACGGAGTCAGAATACTATCGAGCGGAATTACTTCACGCGATTCACCACCGTGTCCCTCACTGTCTGGTCAGGCAGCCAATACTTCAGCCCGTGCTCGGTGCGGCCCTCCTTGCGTTGGAGCAGGCAGGGGTCGCCAAAACGGAGACGATTCTCCAGAATCTTTCCCTGGCATCGTTGATATGAGAATGGAGCATGAAAATTCCACAAGACCTTTTTTCGGAATTTGATCTTGAAACCGGTTCTCTCAAAGGGGCGCCTCTCATAGTCCGGCGACTGAGCGATCTTCAGGGGAGTTTTGCCGACACGAAGGCGTACGAGGCGGCCCTGAAACGCGGGGATCCGATCATCTATACTGTGGCAGCGATGCAGGATGTTGAAGGGGAAGGGGGGCTTCATTTTGGACTTGGCAGAATCATGCCGGGTAACATCGGAGGTGAGTACCATCTCACGAAAGGCCATATTCATTCCCACCGTCCCGCTTCGGAAGTCTATATTGGATTAAAGGGAGAAGGGATGATGCTCCTGGAAGATGAACGGACAGGCGAAAGCGCGGTGTTGGGACTAAAACCATCGACGGCGGTGTATGTTCCGGGACATACATTTCACCGCACGGTCAACACCGGGAGCGGGCCGCTGGTGTATATCGGTGTGTACCCCGCGAACGCGGGGCATGACTATGGCGCAATTGCTGAACGGAATTTCCGGAAGGTCATTGTTGCGCGGGAAGGCAAACCTCTTCTTCTCCCAAGGGAAGATTTTCTGAAGCAGATCAACCGATCATGACAAAAGGATACACCCGATGACGAATTATGTGACGAAACCGATCCCCTCATCAAAACCGGAGATCAAGATTGTTGAGCGACCGTGGGGATCGTTCCGCAAATATGCCCACAACGTGGAAACGACCGTGAGCCTGATGTGGGTGAAACCGAACCAGCGGCTCAGCCTTCAATCCCATACCGGGCGTGGGGAGTTGTGGATCGTGCTGGATGAAGGAGCGATCGTTCAGGTGGGGGAGTCCATCGTTTATCCGAAGGCAGGGGACGAGCTCTGGATTCCAGCCAATACGAAACATCGCCTCAGCAGCTCGGGACCCGCCGTCCGGGTGCTGGAGGTGGCGTTCGGCAACTGGCAGCAGGAGGACATTACCCGTTACGAGGATGATTACCAACGCCCGGAGAGAGGGGAGTAATGCAGTCCGGCACGGTTCGCAAGACCACTCAGCACCTCGCCCCGGCGCGTCCTCCGCTCGTCGAACCGGGTTCATACAATATCTATCCCGGTTTTCCCCTCGCACCGGGGAGAATCGGACTGGGCTTCGAGGCGATGGCAGACCGTATCCTCGCGTCGGGACAACGGGCGGTTATCCTTGACGGCTTTGTCGGTGTGATCTGGGATCAGGTCGTGGAACGGCTGGGGAGTGAGCTTGGGGGAAGAGGAAGGAAGGTCCGCTTTATCGATGTTCGTTCAGCCTTGCTGCCCGGGGGGCAAATCACCAAACTCATAAAACCGTTTCTTGGCGGCGATGATCCGCTTTTTGGCAGACGATCGACATTGACGCTGGCTGATTTCTTCGACCAAAATCATCTCCGTCAACTTCGGCCCGATGAAAAATCTGATCTGGCGATCATCTACGGAAGCGGCGCCGCGCTCGCGGGATGGGGCGGATTGTCAGTCTATATTGACATTCCCAAGAACGAAGTGCAGTTCCGTTCGCGTGCAGGATCGATTCTGAATCTTGGAGCAACGCGACCGGAATCCCCGCAGGACATGTACAAACGGTTCTATTTTGTCGATTGGCCCATCCTGAACCGCCACAGGAAAACATATCTCAACAGCATCGACCTGTTCGTCGACGGGCAGCGGCCGGATGAACCCGCCGTTATGGATGGAGACGATGTTCGTGACGGACTTTCCGCGATGGCCGCAAACTGCTTTCGCCCGCGGCCGTGGTTTGAACCGGGGCCATGGGGTGGACAATGGATCAAGGAGCGCATCCCGCACGTGGCCAAGGATGTTCCGAACTATGCCTGGTCCTTTGAACTCATTTATCCCGAGAACGGAATCTCGTTCAGCAGTGACGGGATTCTATTCGAGCTTTCATCCGATTTCCTGATGCTTCAACATTCCAGGGACGTACTCGGTAAATTTGCTGAACGGTTCGGGTACGAGTTCCCGATACGGTACGATTTTCTTGATACGTTCGCCGGAGGCAACCTGTCGGTTCAGTGTCATCCCAGGCCCGAGTATGTTCAGAAACATTTTGGCGAGACGTTTACGCAGGATGAATGTTATTACATCTTCGACTGCAAGCCTCATGCACGGGTGTATCTTGGCTTTCAAGAAAAGGTCGATCCGGTCGCGTTTCGGCGTGAGCTCGAAAAAAGTTATAAGGAAGGATCGCCGGTCGATATCGATTCGTTCGTCAACAGTGAGCCGGCCCGGAAGCATGATCTCTTCCTGATCCCCAACGGCACCATTCACTGTTCGGGAATCGATAACCTGGTTCTCGAAATCAGTGCAACTCCCTATATTTTTACATTCAAGATGTACGACTGGCTCCGGATGGACCTCAGTGGAAATCCCCGTACCTTGAATATTGCCAGGGCATTTGAGAACCTGCACTTCGACCGCCGGGCGAAACTCATCCGACGAGACTTCATCTCCCGCCCCGTGGTTCTCGAGCAGGGTCCCGACTGGAAGCTGGTTCATCTCCCCACCCATCCCGAACATTTCTACGACGTGCACAGAATCGAATTTGTCTCCAGGGTCGATGTCGAAACAAACGGATCTTGCCACGTTCTCAACGTCGTGGAAGGGACGTGTGTAGAGATTGTGACAAAACACGGGATGCGCATGGTATTCAGTTATGCCGAAACATTTGTCGTACCAGCGGCGGCGGAATCCTACAAACTTATCAACAAAGGTCCGGTACCGGCAAAGGTCGTCAAAACGTTCCTGAAACCGGATGCCAAACCCTATGCCGTCCCGGAAGGGGCGAAACAAAATAGCTGAAAACCAAGCGTATGAACACAGAGCAACATATGGCTTCTTTCCCCTCCAGACGGTCTGCAACGCGATATGTCACGTTCATCAGTATCGTCGCGGCGTTGGGCGGGTTGCTGTTCGGGTACGACACAGCGGTCATCTCGGGCGCGATCGGTTTTCTCCGTACATATTTCGACCTGAGCGCAGCAGAGATGGGGTGGGCAGCGGCAAGCGCGTTGCTGGGATGTGTTTTGGGGGCATCGGGAGCGGGGGTCGCCAGCGACCGGTTCGGCAGGAAGAACGTGTTGATCGTTGCCGCCGTGCTCTTCGCGGTCTCTGCAGTCTGGACCGCTCTTCCCGGGAATTTCACCCAATTCGTCATTGCCCGCATACTGGGCGGTATCGGTGTCGGTATTGCCTCGATGCTCTCGCCGATGTACATCGCCGAGGTTGCGCCGGCACAGATCCGCGGACGATTGGTAACCTTCAATCAGTTCGCCATCGTCACCGGCATCCTCACGGTCTATTTCGTGAACTACTATATTGCCGGCCTCGGTGTCGGTGATTGGAACGTGCAAGTAGGCTGGCGCTGGATGTTCGGATCGGAAGCACTCCCTGCGATTCTGTTTCTCTTCTTCCTCTTTTTTATTCCGGAAAGTCCTCGTTGGTTGATCAAGGAAGGACGAGAAGAAGAAGCGCGCAAAGTTCTTTCCCGTGTCCGCAATGGTGACGATATCGAGGACGAGGTCCGGGAGATCAAGAAGACGCTCACAGTTGCAAAGGTGTCGATGCGGGAACTTCTGCATCCGACCTGGAGAGGGGTAGTTGTTCTTGGAGCCGTTCTTGCCATTCTCCAGCAGGTTACCGGGATCAATGTGTTTATGTACTATGCCCCGGAGATCTTCAAACAACTCGGTTCCGGGGTCGATTCGGCGCTATTGCAGACGATCGTGGTCGGGGCGGTCAACATGCTCTTTACCATCGTGGCGTTGTACACCATCGACCGCGTTGGGCGGAAGACGCTTCTGATTGCGGGAGCATCCGGGATGGGTTTGTCGCTCGCCGCGCTCGGATGGGCTTCAGCGACCAACAATATCGATGTCTGGGTGCTGGCGTTCGTGCTCGGGTACATCGCCTGTTTTGCCGCGTCGATGGGTCCGGTAGTGTGGGTTGTCCTGTCAGAGATATTTCCAACGCGCCTGCGCGGGCGCGCAATGGCCGTTGCTACATTCTCCATCTGGCTCGCCAACTACGTGGTTTCCCAGACCTTCCCGATCATCAACGAAAACGAATGGCTGGTGACGACGTTCGGCGGAGGATTTCCGTTCTGGTTGTATGCATTCTTCTGTGTGGTGACGGTGGTTGTGAGCATGCGGTACATCCCCGAAACAAAGGGGAAGACGCTGGAACAAATCGAGGAAATGTGGAGGGCAAAAAACGCGTAGGCCGGAAAACCTATCGGTCTCCGGGGAATAAACAATCATCGTAACACCTCGGCGTTTCTATACCCGCGAATCTGCACGAATCTTCACGAAGAAAAACGTGTTTTCAATTGATTGTTTTGTTGGGGCTCTAAAGATTGGTGGAGATTAGTGAGGATTCGTGGGTTGTTCTTTCACCATTGTTCAGTAGAACCAATCATCTTTCTCATCAACCATGCCCGAATTCAACACCGTCAACCTCCTCGACTACGGCCTGATCGGACTGTATTTTGCCGTCATCATCTGGGTCGGGTTCTATGCCGCACGGCAGAACAAGAACACGGACGAGTATTTTAAAGGAGGGGGAAAGATTCCGTGGATGATAGCCGGGCTCTCGAACTGGGTCTCCGGGTACTCCGCGTTCATGTTCGTCGCGGCTGCGGGCTTTACCTATACCAATGGCATCGGGGCGGTCGTTATCTTCACCTCGGCCGCCTGGGCCTACCTTGCGGGCTACTTCGTCTTCGGCCGGCTCTGGCGCAGGGCGCGCATTAATTCCCCGCTGCAATTCCTGACGCGACGATATTCCTCCTCCACGACCTATTTCTACTCCATTACGGCGATCATCCCGCAAACGGTCGGCATCGGACAAGGGCTCTATATCCTCTGTATCTTTATCTCCACGGCGCTGGGGTTCAATGAGCGGACATTTGATCTGGGTTTCGTCACCCTTACGGGTTTTGAAGCTTCGATCATCCTCACAGGCACGGTGATGGTGGTATATTCTGTCATCGGGGGATTGTGGGCGGCGGTGCTTTCCGACACGGTCCAGGCCGTTATCATCACGATTATGACCATTATCGTCTTTCCGGTTTCGTACATGTACCTGGGTGGCGAAGGAGGACTGCTCCACGGGTTCACGCGCCTTCTCGATGAAGCGCCGGCAGGATACTTTACCCTGACAGGAAATTCGGCAAACCCGCTCTTCCTGTTCTCCTATGCGATCAACGTGGTGCTCGGCTACAATGTCGCCTGGCAGATTGTCCAGCGCTATATCAGCGTTCCAAGGGAAAGGGATACCAGGAAAATGGCGCTGCTCTGCGCCGCTCTGTCAATTGTCGGACCGCTGCTCTGGATCCTCCCCGTGATGGCCTCACGCATCATTTTCCCCGATATCGATTCCTTGTGGCCCTCCTTTGCCGTCCCTGCAGAAGCCTCCTTCGTCAGTCTTGCGCTGCTACTCCTGCCGCACGGTATGATCGGCTTCGTGGTGTCGGCCATTCTGTCGGCCACCCTCGGCCAGGCGAATGACGCCTTCAACTGGCTTGCAGCCACGCTGACGAAGGATATGTACGTCCCGGCCCACAAGCGGGCAACCGGCCGGGAACCATCGGAACAGCAACAGCTGGTCGTTGCGCGGATGACGATGTTCATCGTCGGCGTGCTCGGTATCATGGTTGCGCTGTACATTCCGAAGCTGGGAGGAGCGTTCGAGTTCGCCCTGCAATTTTACTCGCTGACCGCGGCCTTCATGATGCCGGTGGCGCTCGGCATCCTCTACACACGTACGCCATGGTGGTCCGGCATCGCCTCCTGTTCCGCGGCGATCGCCGTCGCGTTGCTTCTGATGGCGTTCGATGTCTGGAGCGACGAGCAACCGTTTGTCAGAAATATGCTGAGCGAGTCGCTTGTCGCAACGCTCGTCTTCTTCGGCTCCTCCTTCTGGTTCAAGCCAGACGACCCCCGAAATGCACAGCTTCAGGCCTTCGAGAAGGATCTGCAGACCCCGACGGAGGATGAAACACACCACGATCTGTCGGGACTGAAAGCTTACCGGCTGATTGGAACAATCTGCTTTGTGTTCGGAGGAGTGCTTCTTGCGTGCGTCTTTGTTCCCTCCACGGTCATTGCGCCTTCGTCTATCAACGTCGTGGCCGGCGCAATGCTTTGCCTCCTGGGAGGGGCGATCTTCTTCTATACGCGTGACCGTTCAATCTTACACGAAAGGTCCTGACGATGAAACGCAGAGTGCGCGTGAGCGCGGTTCAACTTCCGACGGTCATCGAAGGAACGTCGTTCGAAGCAAAACAAAAACGGAATCTCCGGGTCATCCTTGACGCACTGAAAACGGCGGGAATACGAAAATCGGATATCGTTTTGCTCGGGGAGTATGCCAACCTGCACCACCGGACATGGTCGAGCGACCTGACGGAATACCGACCCGACACGATTCCCGGGAGGTTTACAACGGCCGTGGCCGGAGCAGCGAAACAATTCAGGATGAATGTTGTGATCCCCATGTTCGGTGTGTATAAAAAGAAGCTCTCGAGCTATGCGGTAGTGATCAACCGGAGGGGGAAGATCGTTGGTTGTTATGCGAAAACACACCCGACTGTGCCGGAACAAGCGATGGGAATCAAAGCAGGGGATGAGTTTCCGGTTTATGGACTCGACTGCGCCAAAATAGGAATCATGACATGCATGGATATTGAGTACCCCGAGGTGGCTCAAATCTATATGCTGAAGGGGGCGGAGGTACTTCTCTTTCCCCATGTGCAATCATCATGGGGCGAGATCGATTGGGAAATCCGGTACCGTTCGCGGGCCGTGGATACGGGGCTGCCGGTTGTCTCCGCGTGTTACGGGTACCCGGAGGGGGAATGGAAGTCCGGGATGATGATTGGAAGGAGCAGCGTGATTGGGAGAGATGGCCTGGTCCTTGCTGATATCGGTCGCGCCATCGGCGTGTTGACACACGATATCGATCTGGACACAAAGCGGCTTACTCCGTTCTACTTCAACGAGAACCTTGATCGGACGCTCGCCGTCACCGCCTCCCGCCGTCCGGAAATCTACAAAGATCTCGTTTCGCTGCAACACAAGAAGAAGGCGCTCAGGTTGGTGAAAGTATCGTCACAAAAGGGCACAAAGAGCGCAAGGAAGCAAAAGGGCAAATGAGAAATGATGAAGACAACTGAGGTGGAGGCCGTCCAAAATGCCCGCCCGCGTGATTGCCTCAGGCAGTCGGGCGGGTAGGGCGAGATGTCATCTCGCCGACGTCGGAGTTCCGGAATCGGAGTAAATTCCACAACTCCCGAACTCAGACAACTGGTTGTTCAGACTTTTTGGACGGCCTCTGGGGTGAGGTCTGATTTGAAAAGGTCGAGTACGTATTCAAAAGCAGACCCCATCCTAACCTTCCCCTAAGAGGGGAAGGTATTTTTCCTCACTTTCCTTTTAGGAGAGGTGTAGGGAGAGTCCAGGTTTGATGAAGTTAGAAGCTTATGCAAAAAGAGACCAGTCGGAGAGCCAGCATCCTAATAACTTGGACATGAGCTCTTACACAAAGTGTGTCCTTAGATTTATTTTATGTGTTCTATAACTTTTCATGGCAAACACCCCCTAGCCTGAACCCCTTATGGCTCAACACGAACTTGCAGGTGATGCGAAGAAAGTCCTTGCGATACTCAGGGACGTTTCCCCGTTTCACTTTGACATCCGAAAATCCGAGCAAGAGGTTCCCGACCAGGTGCATCGCAGTATGCAGCTTGCGGTGACGGAGGGGGCGCTGACCGGCATCATGGCGACAATGGTCGGTGGTGTCGTTCTCACCGGCCTTGCGCTCGCCCTCGGGGCCAATGCGTTCATGATCGGCCTGATTGCAGCAATCCAGGCCGGAGCCAACCTGTTACAGATGCGGGCGTATCAGTACCTCGAGAAAACCGGGGAGCGGAAACGAATGACGGTCCGCTTTGCCATGGCTTCGCGGGCTGTCTGGATTCTGATTGTGGGACTTCTCTTCCTGAATTACGAATCGTTCGCCTCCGCGCGCGTCTGGGTCTTTATTTTCCTCTTTGCCGTGTCGGCTGGATTCGGGGTGATGAGTGCGGTCGCGTGGGTTTCGTGGCTGGTGGATCTTGTCCCGCAGCGCGCGCGGGGAAGGTTCTTTGCGCAGCGGAATCTTGCGGCCGGTGCGGTTGCGGTGATCCTCGCCATCGGCGCGGGGAAGTTCATCGATTTCTGGAAGGAGGAGGCGCTTGGGCCCGAGCTGTACGCCTTTGCCCTCTTGCTCGCGGTCGGACTGGTGTTTGGTTTCTGGGCCGTTGCCGTGCAGAACCGGATGTACGATCCCCCCTTCAAGAAACCCCACACGCAATCGACATTCTGGGAGGCCCTGCGCCGTCCCTTCAGCGACCCGGTTTTTCGCAGGGTCTTCACGTTCCGAATATTCTACGACCTCTCGCTCGGCACCGCAGGGACGTTTTTCAGCGTCTACATGCTGACCCAGATGGGAATGAGCTTTACGTTCGTTTCGGCGATGACGATGGTGACGACGCTGACGAACCTGCTCTCACTCCGGTTCTGGGGAAGGATCGTGGATACGTACGGCAACAAGCCGATCCTGTATATCTGTCTCGCCGGCAAGCTCGTGTTTGCGATTCTCTGGCTCTTCACTACTCCCGACACGTTCATCTTGTTTGTGATCATCCATTGCTTCGGAGTGTTTGACGGCGGGAACGTGGTGGCGATCCCGAACCTCGTCTATAAGATTGCTCCGGCGGACCGGAGGGCCAACTATATTACGGTGGATGGAACGATTGTCGGTATCGCTGCAACGGTGGCACCGCTGTTGGGGGGAAGCCTGGCGGTTCTCTTCTCAGGTTGGTCGGTTAACCTGGGGCCGGTCACATGGAGCCATTTTCACTTTCTCTTCATTGTGTCGATCCTTCTCCGCTTTGCCACCTTCTGGTTTTTGAGAAAGGTGCAGGAGCCGGAGGCGGCGGGGGTGACGGAGGTGATCAGCGTGGTGCGGCCGGTCCGGAGTATCGATGTGTACAAAGGGTTCGAGCTGGCGTTGAACGTCGTGATCGCGCCCGCGAAGTTCGTGGTGAAGAAAATTACGAGGAGGAAGGGGACGAAGCGCGGGAAGGCAGGAACAGGTCCTGGTTCAAAAAAATAATTCACCGCAGAGTTGCTGAGGGCACAGAGCAGACTCACTACCTGCAAGAACCCTCTGCGTCTCTGCGGTGCAAAATAGAACGGTCTTTATGAAACAACCAAAAGAAGAAAAACCGTTGGTCGTTCGGTGTCCGAACTGTAAGCAACTCCGCGAGCCCGACTACAACGAGCTCACCCGCCGCTATGTCTGCTCCCTTTGCGCCGCTCTGGTTGACGCGCAGGTGCTGATTGAGAAGAAGAAGCGGGGGGTGAAGTAGCTATTCTCAATCTGTCGAATTGGACAGCCAGACAAACCGCAGGGCCGGTTGACTCATACATTAAACCGGAAAAACACCACATCCCCATCCTCCACCACGTATTCCCGTCCCTCTACATCCAATAAACCGCTTTGCTTGACTCCCGCTTCTGAGCCGAGCCGGTCGAGGTCGGTGAACTTCATAATCTCGGCCCGGATGAATCCTTTTTCAAAGTCGGTATGAATGATCCCGGCCGCTTCGGGGGCCGTCGATCCTTTTTGCGCGGTCCACGCATGCACTTCCTTGGGTCCCGCAGTAAAAAACGTGATCAGGTGAAGGAGGTCGTACCCTTCGCGGATCACCTGGTTTAACCCCGACTCCTTCAATCCCAATCCCTCCAGGAAATGTGCCCGTTCGTCGTCGTGGAGTTCCGACACTTCCGCTTCCACCGCCGCGCTGATCACGACCACCTTCGCGGATTCCTTCGCGGCTACCTCCCGCACTTGCTTGACATAGTCGTTTTCGGCCGTAATCTCGTTTTCATGTACGTTGCAGACATACATCACCGGTTTGCCGGAGAGCAGGTGCAGGTCACGGAACCAGAGTCTCTCATCGTCGTTCTGGACATCGATATAACGGGCTAACCGGCCCCCTACAAGATGTTCCCGCACACGCACGTAGAATTCCGATTCTATTTTGACCTTCTTATCGCCGGAGCGGGAACGTTTTTCCGCATCCGCGATCTTTTTCTCGACAGTATCGAGGTCCTTGAGAATCAGTTCCGTTTCAATGACTTCGATGTCCCGTTTCGGATTGATGCTGCCATCGACGTGGACGACGTTGGGATCGTCAAAGCAACGGACCACATGTGCGATCGCATCCACGTTTCGGATGTGGGAAAGGAACTGGTTCCCCAATCCCTCCCCCTTGCTCGCTCCCTTGACCAGGCCGGCGATGTCGAGAAACTCGATGGCGGTCGGGACGATTTTTGCGGGTTTGTATATAGCGACCAATCGGTCGATCCGGGGATCGGGGACGGTTACCACCCCGACATTCGGGTCGATGGTGCAGAAGGGATAATTAGCCGCCTCCGCTCCCGCGGCTGTAATGGCGTTAAACAGTGTCGATTTCCCGACGTTGGGCAAACCGACGATTCCACAGGTAAATCCCATTGCTTCCTCCTTATCAAGACAAAACCTGACAGGTTTTGGAAACCTGTCAGGTTTACGCCGGGCGCAATATACGAAACGATGTTTGTTGCTCCAAGAGTCAACTAATAAGTTTTCAATCAAACATTAAAATTCCTTCAGAAAGGCAAACTATTTGCATAATTATACAGTTATATGTATATTTATGCATTATCAAAAACAAGGAACAAAGCGTGGCAGAAGCGATTACCGTCTCCATCGTTGGAGCCTCGGGGTATTCCGGGGCCGAGTTGTTAAAGATCCTCAACCGTCACAGGCAAGTAACGGTCAAGAAGCTGTTTGCCAACACTTCGGCCGGTAAGAGGATCGACGAGGTTTTTCCATCTTTCAGAACACTCTCCGGAATGATGCTGGAATCGTATTCCTCTGACGCGGCTTGCACCAGCGACGTGGTGTTTCTCGCCCTTCCTTCAGGCGAGGCAATGAACATTGTCCCCGAACTGCTCACGCGCGGTAAGAAGGTGATCGACCTGGGGGGGGATTTCCGCCTGAAAGACATTTCCCTGTATGAAACCTTCTATAAGCACCAGCATCACGCGAAGGAAACAGTTCAACAAGCCGTCTTCGGTTTGCCGGAATGGAACCGCGAACAGATCCGGTCCGCGTCACTTGTCGCGAACCCCGGATGCTATCCGACCAGCGCAATTCTTCCCCTTGCCCCGCTTCTCAAAGAGGGGCTGATCGAGGCGCAGGGGATCTCGATCAGCTCGTTGTCCGGAGTGTCGGGTGCCGGGCGAAGCTCGACTACCGAGCTCACGTTCGTCGAGGTGAATGAATCGGTGAAAGCTTACAAGGTCGGAACGCACCAGCACGCTCCGGAGATGCGGTCCATCCTCGAATCGATTACCGGTATGAAGATCGGACTGACGTTCGTTCCCCATCTTATCCCCATCACGCGGGGAATCTATACAACCATCTACGCCCAGCTCAGGAAGAAAGTCGGCCAAGCCGATGTGCTGGCGGCCTATCAGAAGCACTATTCCGGGGAACCATTCGTCCGAGTATCCGACAGCATGGTCCCGGAGATTAAACATGTGAACTACACCAACTTTATCGACATTGGTTTCCGGGTTTACCCCGACAACAACCAGCTTATCATGCTCTCGACGATCGACAACCTGGTCAAGGGGGCCGCAGGGCAGGCTGTTCAGAATATGAATCTGATGTTCGGATTCGAAGAAACGGAGGGGCTTCTATGAAGGAAGAACTCACGGTCAACGAGTGCCCGGGGGGCGTTACGGCTCCCAAAGGCTTTCTCGCCGCTGGAATGTACTGTGGCATCCGTAAGGCTAAAAAAGATATCGGAATGATTGTTTCCAAAACGCCGGCGGCCGTAGCGGGCGTCTTTACGCTCAACAAGACTCAAGCCGCTCCCATCCTGGTCGACAAGGCACAACTTGCAAAGTCGGACCTCTGCTCGGCCATCGTCGTCAACAGTGGGAATGCGAACGCATGCACCGGCGAGCGGGGCTTGAACGACGCGTGGGATATGGTCCGGGCGACGGCAGTGGCGTTAAACCTTCCCGAAGAACAGGTCATGGTTTCCTCCACGGGGGTCATCGGCCAGTATATGCCGATGGAGAAAGTCCTTCCGGCAATGAAGGAACTTGCGTCCGGACTGAGCCGGTCCGGAAACAAGGATGTCGCCGAAGCGATTATGACCACCGATACATATCCCAAGGAAGTCGCCGTCCAATTCACGCTCGGCTCCACGATGGTAACGATTGGGGGAGTGGCAAAGGGCTCCGGCATGATCGCGCCGAACATGGCAACGATGCTCGGTTTTATCACAACCGATGTGGCGATATCCAAGCCCCTGCTGATGAAGGCGCTCCGCGCGGCAAACAACCGGTCGTTCAACCGCATCACGGTTGACGGCGATATGAGTACGAACGACCAGGTGCTGGTCCTCGCAAATGGTCTTGCCCAGAACGCCCCGTTTGGTGAAAATTCCGAGGAATTTGTGCTGTTTTCAGCCGCCCTCGAATACGTGCTGATAAAACTGGCAAAGATGATTGCCCGTGACGGCGAAGGGGCGACCAAGCTTATCGAGATCCAGGTCAAGGGAGCGCGGACGGAAGACGAAGCGGCGCAGGTCGGGAAAGCCGTGGCGAATTCGAACCTGGTCAAAACCGCGATTCACGGCGCCGACGCGAACTGGGGAAGGATCCTTGCCGCCGTCGGGTATTCCGGCGTCAATATCAATCCGGACGACGTCGAGATCTCGTTCAACGATCTGCCGGTGTTGAAGAAGAATTATGAAATTGTCCTCGATGAAGAGAAGGCAAAACAAATCCTGCTGCAGGAAAATGTCCTCATCGTCATCGACCTGAACCAGGGAACCGAGTTTGCGCGGTTCTGGACGTGCGACTTGACGAAGGAATATGTGCACATTAATGCAAGCTACAGATCGTAGTTGAATCTCGTAGCTGGGGAGATGAGGAGAAGAGGAGCTACAAGTGCTCAGGTCCAAAAAGGAGCACGCTTCGCGTGCTTCAGTATCAGGCCTCCGGCGGAGCGGAGGAGATCAGGGGTAAGGGAGATTGCAGGAATGAGCGGGAGCAGATCCCTCCCTGCACCCCGGCTCCCGTTCCCCTCTGCAACAAGCCATCATAAGTCACACAATGGATAACCCATGATTGATCCTGCTACCAAAGAAGAAGTCTTGATCGAAGCGTTGCCGTACATCCAAACGTACGAGGGGAAAACCTTCGTTATAAAGTACGGGGGCGCGGCGATGACCGAAGAACAGCTCAAACAGACCTTCGCCAAGGACGTGACGATCCTGCGGAAGATCGGGATCAACATGGTCATTATCCATGGCGGCGGGAGGGGGATCACCGAGGCGGCGAAGGCGTTCAACATCGAGACGAAATTCATCGAGGGACAGCGTTACACGGATGAGAAGATGATCGACTTGGTGGTGATGATGCTGGCGGGGAAGGTAAATAAAGAAATCGTGAACCTGATCAATACGAACGGCGGCAACGCGATCGGGTTGTGCGGGGTGGATAACCTGCTGCTGAAGGCACGCAAGCATATGCCGGAGGGGGTCGATCTGGGACTGGTCGGGGAAATCACCTCAGTGAACGTTCCCTTCATCAACCTGCTGGTGCAGAACGGCATGATGCCGGTGATTGCGCCCATCGGAGTCGGAGAGAACGGCCAGATGCTCAATATCAACGCGGACCTTGCAGCGGGAGCCGTCGCAGCCGCGTTGAAAGCGGAAAAACTTGTGTACTTAAGCGACATCGAGGGAGTCATCGTCAATAAAAAACTGATCTCCACCCTTACCCGGTCCGAAGCGAAGAAATTGATGGAGGATGGATCGATCTTCGGCGGCATGATCCCCAAGATCCGATCGGCATTCGATAGCCTCGAAAACGGTGTGAATAAAGTCCACATCATCGATGGCCGGATCAAGCATTCCCTGCTTCTCGAGATCTTCACCGATGAAGGCATCGGCACACAAATGACACACGAAGACTGAACGGCGCCCGGATGAAAAAAGACTTTCTTTCCCTGCTTGATTTACAATCGGAGGAACTGGACGAACTGTTCCGGCTCGCCGATACGCTGAAGGCCGACGCAACACGCAGACCTTTTGCAGGTCAATCGGTCGCAATGATTTTCCAGAAGCCGTCGCTCCGGACGCGCGTCTCGTTTGAAGTGGGGATTTCCCAGCTTGGCGGCAATCCGATCTTTCTTTCCCAGGAGGGAGTGGGCATCGGTGTGCGGGAAAAGGCCGGCGATATGGCGGAATTGCTTTCGCGGATGACGGCAATGATCGTTGCGCGCCTGTTTGATCACGCTCTGTTGATGGAACTGGCCCATCGTGCAACGGTGCCGGTTGTGAACGCGCTGACCGACCTTTCCCACCCTTGCCAGATACTGGCGGATGCGTATACGATGCGCCAGCACGGCAAATGGAAGCCCGGCGCGAAAGTCGTTTTTGTGGGGGATGGGAACAACGTCGTCCATTCATGGCTCGAACTGGCGATGCTCTACCCCCTGCATTTTGTCCTGGCGGCGCCCATTGGATACGAGCCGAACAAGGAAATCTTCCGACAGGCTGTCGCCAAAGGCGTTAGCACGGTCGAAATCATCGTGGATCCCACGACTGCCGTGAAGCATGCGGATGTGATTTACACGGATGTCTGGACCAGTATGGGGCAGGAAGCGGAGTCGGAAAAACGCCGGAAGGATTTCGCCGGCTATCAGGTGAATGCGGAACTTCTTGCCAAGGCAAAGCCCGATTGCGTTGTGATGCACTGTCTCCCCGCCCACCGCGGAGAGGAGATCACGAACGAGGTCATCGAGGGTCCGCAGTCGATCGTCTTCGACGAAGCCGAAAACAGGTTGCATGTTCAGAAAGCCGTCATGGTCAGGCTGCTGGAAAGTATGAAGGCCGACTAAACCGGTCATGGACGCGTTGATCGTTGTGCCTTCCCCGCCCGCATGACTGCGCCCTCCCGGACGACTTGCTTGCCCGGCCAGGCCGTTTGGACGGGTCGTCCAGTCGGACAGGTCAGCAGCCGGGCGGAGTATTCTCGTGGCAGATGTTCTTATCAGCCTGCCGGAGAAGGAACGTTGCATGGATCACGGGAGAAACTCTATGAACAAACAGAACCGGCAATTTGCCATCAAGCAGATCATCACGCATCAGGTGATTGCCAGCCAGGAGGATCTCTGCAAAGCCCTGAAGAAGGCCGGCTTCGATGTCACGCAGGCAACGCTCTCCCGCGACTTCAAAGACCTGGGCATCGCCCGAGTGAGTGCGGAAGAAGGGGTGCGCTACGTGCTGCACACCGAAAGTGAAGAGCGGAGGCTGAAGCCCTTGATCGGGTACGAAGTGGAGCGCATCGACGCGAACGAGTCGGTCATTGTCATCAAAACATTGCCGGGACGCGCGCAGGGAGTGGCAGAGATCATCGACAGCATGCATCTTCCCTCGATACTCGGAACGATCGCCGGCGACAACACGATTTTCATCACCCCCTCTTCGGTGGAGAAAACCGGGGAAGTCCTGAAGCTGCTCCGGAAGTTTATGATGGGGCCGGAGCAGAAAGTAGCTTGATCAATTAAAAACTAAAAATTAAAAATGAAAAAAGGGGAAGAAGGAAGTACAAAGTAGAAAGTACAAGTAGGACGGCAGATTGCAGATTGCAGAAAACAGACTCGAGATCGCCCCCTTCTGACTTCTGACTTCTGACTTCTGACTTCTGACTTCTGACTTCTGACTTCTGACTTCTGACTACTGACTTCTGACTACCGAACGCTTTCAATCCCCAACCAGGAAAGCAACCTTCAACCGCCGGAGGCCTATAATAAAAGATCGTGCAAACGATCTTCAAATTGGATAACGGTTTCAACCTTGAACCTTAAACTTTGAACTTTAAACTTAGAAAGGGATCATCTTGAAGAAGCAAAAAATTGCAGTGGCGTATTCCGGGGGACTCGATACCTCGGTCATCGTGAAATGGTTGCAGGAGAAATATCATGCGGACATCGTGACGGTGACGGGAAACCTTGGACAGAAAAAGGAACTGATCGGCGTTCCGGAAAAAGCCTACAAAACCGGTGCCAAGAAAGTGTATATGCAGGACCTCCGGAAGGAATTCGTGGAGGAGTACATCTGGCGCGCCCTGAAAGCCGGGGCGTTGTACGAGCACACATACCCGATGGCTACGGCGCTAGGCCGGCCGCTTCTTGCGAAGGCGCTTGTCGAAGTGGCGCTCCGTGAAAAATGCACCGCCGTCGCGCACGGCTGCACCGGGAAGGGAAACGACCAGGTCCGCTTTGAAGCGGCCGTGGCGGCACTTGCCCCGCAGTTGAAAGTGATCGCTCCGTTGCGTGAATGGGAGTTTAAATCACGGGAAGATGAGATCGAATACGCCAGCACGCATGGCATTCCGGTGAGCGCTTCAAAAAAGAATCCGTATTCCATCGATGAAAATATCTGGGGAACGGCAATCGAGTGCGGAGTCCTCGAGGACCCAACCGTTGCTCCCCCCGAGGATGCCTACCAGCATACCGTCTCGCCGGAAAAGGCTCCTGACAAGGCTGCCTTTGTGACCATCGGGTTCAAGGAAGGTGTTCCGGTCAGCCTGAACGGCAAGAAAATGGACGGGGTCTCGCTGCTCGATCATCTGAATGAAATCGGCGGTGCAAATGCCATCGGCCGTCTCGACCTTGTGGAGAACCGGCTTGTGGGAATCAAATCGCGTGAGGTATACGAAGCTCCCGCCGCCACCATCCTCCACTTTGCCCATCGCGAGCTCGAGCGGTTGACGCTCGACAAGGAGGTCGCTCATTACAAGGCGAAGATCTCCCACGATTATGCGACGATGATCTACAATGGACTCTGGTTCACACCGCTCCGGCCTGCGCTCGATGCGTTCATCCATGAGACGCAGAAAACCGTTAACGGGTCTGTGACGGTAAAGTTGTACAAAGGAAACGTCGAGATCGTCGGACGCTCCTCCGCCAATTCTCTCTACAACATGGAGCTGGCCACGTACACGTCCGAGGATACATTTGATCACAAAGCGAGTGAAGGCTTTATCAAGATCTTCAGTCTGCCGATTAAGACCTACTACCAGGTGAACAAGAACGCATTCTCAAAGAAGAAAAAGGGGATTCGCGGCAGGATGAAGAAGTCATTGAAAAATTGAACCCCGGAAGTCGTTGAAGGAGCGGTAAAGCCGATGGTGATTGTACCGTCGGCTTTTCTATTGAAACGGCGCGGAGTGGCGTAATCTCAATAGTACCGTCAGGCTGAGCCCTTTGCTCACTCAGGATAAACTTCATCGAAACCTGCTCCGGCGCCCTACCTTGTATCTTTTGCCAATTCTTGGTTCATTGAACGAGTCTTCTTTCCTTTCCCTGGAGGTCCTTTGAAACTCGCCTACGTCGTATTACTCGTGATTCCAATCCTTGTGTTCGGTCAGACACCGGCCGATTCCGTTGTGAAGCAGGATTCCCTGTATCTCCGGATGATGATCCCGAATCGTGACACACTCAGGGTCCCGACGGGGAGACAACGGATCGCCGCAAGCACCCATCCTCATGCAAAAGCATTTGTTAATGGCAAAGAACTGAAAGTGTATGCCAGCGGGGCTTTTGTGGCTCTTCTGCAATTTCCTGTAGGCACAAATCCATTGCGGATCGTGGTGCAGTCCCCGGCAGGCGATTCACTCTGGAGAGACTTCGTTGTCGTACGTCCCGAACCCCCAAAACTTCTTCCTCGTGAACCGCTCACCATCGATGCCGGATCAATTGAACCGGCACAGGATCTCTGGTTGGGGAGGGAAGATATTCTCGAAGTACGGTTCAAAGGAAGTCCGGGGTACGAAGCCACGTTCGACATGGAAGGGGTTGAATCCGGCATCCCCATGACCGAGCAATCGGAAGGACTGTACATCGGGCGCTATATTGTGAAGGAAACGGATGAAGCCCATGAGGGGCGGGTGGAGGTACGCCTCAAGAAAAACTTCTGGTCGAGCGAGAAGGCGTTTGCCAGAGGAAAAATCTCGGTCCTCCCCCTCGAATTGCCACGCGTGGTGGAAGTGAAAGGACGCAGGCCGTTCCTGAATGCGGGGCTGGGAGAGGATCGTCTTGGAGGAGCGAAGCTCGGGTATCTCCAGGCCGGAGTGCGGGTACCGGTTTCCGGCAAAGTGGGGCGGCAGTATCGCGTGCAATTATCCGAGGGGTTCATCGGATGGCTGCCGGAGGATTTCGCCACCGTGTTGCCGTGGGAAACGCCCTTGCCCCGATCGCTCGTCGGTTCGCTTTCCGCCACGGGAAATCCTCGGGAAGATATCGTGACGATTTCTCTCGGCGAGAAACTCCCCTATATCAGCGATCAACAGGTCAATCCTCCTGCCATCACCGTGGATGTGTTTGGTGCCACGTCCAACACCAACTGGATCACCCATCATCTTTCCGCCGCGGGGGTGAAGACGGTTAGTTGGGACCAGGTGGGGACCGATCACTATCGCCTCATTATCGCGTTGAACCATGCGCAGCACTGGGGATATGATATCGGGTATGAGAGCGGCTCCGCGTTACGCGTGCGCGTCCGTCGCCCGCCTCTGGTCATGAACCCCGATTCCGCTCTTGCCGGAATGGTTATTGCCGTGGATGCGGGTCATGGGGGAGAGAACCAGGGAGCTTTTGGCGCCACGGGCGCCCGGGAGATGGATCTTACGTTTGCGACTGCGTTGCATTTGCAGTCGCTTCTTGGGGCCAAGGGAGCACATGTGGTCATGACGCGAACGGATACCAACGGCGTCGGCATGACGGATCGTTGGGATATTGCCCAGAAGGGGGGAGCGCATGTGTTGGTGAGCATCCATTGCAACTCCATTGGCGGGAATTCGGACCCGGAGGCGGTAAAAGGGACGAGCACGTATTACCGGCACACCGGCTTCCAACCGTTGTCGGATATCCTCTATGCCAAGATGCTGGAATTGGGACTCAGCCAGTTCGGAGTCATCGGAAGTTTTAATTTCACCCTGAACGCACCGACCCAGTTTCCCAACGTCCTGGTGGAGACGGCGTTCCTCTCCAACCCCGAGGATGAAATGAAGCTCTTGGACGACGGGTTTCGCAAACGAATGGCGGAACAGATTGTCGCAGGGTTGGAGGAGTTTTTCCGGAAATACGGGGAGCCGGTCGGGATGAGCGCCAAGGATTGATCCGTACACGATCTAATATTTCCCGCTCACCGTTGCCCCGTTGCCCCGTTGCGCTGATGCTCCGCCGGAGGCCGCTGGAAGCCCATAACTGACAC
>DKJQ01000399.1:0-6093 GCA_002454845.1 Ignavibacteria bacterium UBA6688 | reverse complement strand
CCCGTTGCTCTCCGTTTCAATTTTCCCTATCTTGTTTCCCAATTCATTCCACATCCCTGAACACATCGGCCTTCGATCACCATGTCCCATCAAGCACTCTGGAGCGGGCGGTTTAAAGAACCCCTGTCCGCCATCGCACTCAGTTTCTCCTCCTCCATCGATCTCGACAAACAACTCTACCTGGAAGACATCGCGGGCAGCATCGCGCATGTGGAGATGCTTTCCGCCACACGCATCCTCACGGCGGCGGAAGCGCGCCGTATCCGGACCGCCCTCAACGCCATTCAGAAGGAAATTGAGACTGGGAAACTCAAGCTCGGGGATGAGTATGAAGATGTGCACTTGGCGATCGAACAGCGGTTGATCCAGAAGGTGGGGGCATTGGGTGGGAAGCTCCACACGGGCCGGAGCCGGAATGACCAGGTGGCGCTCGACGAACGATTGTATCTGCGATCGGCGACCAGGGAGATCGGAAAACTTATTTCCCAACTCCAGCGGGTGCTCTTGTATAAAGCGGAGAAGCATTTCGGCACGCTGATGCCGGGCTACACGCACTTGCAACGCGCACAACCCATTATGCTGTCGCATCACCTCCTGGCGTATGTTTCCATGCTGGAGCGCGATTACGAGCGGCTGAACGACTGTCTGAAGCGTATGAACAAGTCCCCGCTCGGCGCCGCGGCCCTTGCCGGGACCTCCTTCCCGATCGACCGGCACAAGGTGGCCAGAAAGCTTCACTTTGACGGGATTGTCGCGAACAGCATCGACGCGGTCAGCGACCGGGATTATGTGATCGAATTCGTCTCGGCGTGCAGTCTGATCATGATGCACCTGAGCCGGCTGGCGGAGGAGCTGGTGCTCTGGTCGACCAAGGAGTTCGGTTTTGTCCAGATCAGCGATGCATACACCACCGGCAGCAGCATTATGCCGCAAAAGAAGAATCCCGACATGGCGGAACTTGTGCGGGGAAAAACGGGGCGCGTCTATGGGGCGCTGGTGAACCTGCTCACGATCATGAAGGCACTCCCCCTCGCGTACAACCGCGACATGCAGGAGGATAAAATGCCAATGTTCGATGTGGTCAGCACGACGCGGCAATGCCTCTTTATCGTCTCCCACATCCTGGTGCACACGAAGATCGATCGTCAGCGGATGGAGGAGGAGTTGCGCAACGACTTCCTGACTGCAACGGAGATCGCCGATTATCTTGTGCGTAAAGGGATCCCCTTCCGCGACGCGCATGCTATCACGGGGAAAATTATCTCCCATTGCATCGACCACCGGATGTACCTCGGCAACCTCGATATCGAAACCCTTCACACCTTTTCAAGTGAGTTCGATCCGGATATTTTTGATTACATGCTGCCGCACAGGAGCGTGGAGCAGAAGCAATCCGCCGGGAGCACTTCGCCGAACGAGGTGAAGAAGCAGATCGTCCACTGGATGCGGGTGCTGAAGGGAAGAAAAGGGCTCTGACCATTTCCGGGTTGCGCATGGAATCGTTTGTCGACTCGTTAAAGGTAGTATGTGCGCGGCTGGATGGCGCGCGGATTCCGTATATGATCAGCGGTTCGACGGCTGCGAATCTCTATGCGCAGCCACGTGCCACCAATGACGTTGATATTGTGATTCAGGTTGATCAAGGTCGCTCGGATGAGTTGCTGAACCTGTTCCACAGAGACTTTTACATCTCCAAGGAAGCAGTGGACGATGCGTTTAGCAGCATCGGCATGGTGAACATCATTCACCAGACATCCGTCATCAAGTTCGATCTCATCATTTTGAAAACGGATGATTTTTCACGCAGCGCCTTCGCTCGACGGGTAAAAGAGACTTTTGAGGGGAGGGAGTTTTGGTTCATCTCTCTCGAGGATCTTGTCCTCCAAAAGCTCTTGTGGCATAAAGAAGGGGGCTCGGAGCTTCAGAGGGAAGATGTTCGTCGCCTGGTCCTTGCGAATCGAGCACGACTGGATGTGAGCTATTGTTCAGAATGGGCGGGTCGGCTGCAGATCGGGGAACTGATGAAGGAACTGTTATGAAAAACGACACGTCACCGGAAGTATTGGCAGAATGGCATCGCCGGTATCAGGAATTATCTCCCGAAGAACGGTTGAAGAGAGGATTCTCACTGATGGAGGCGGGTCGTGCGATGGCGGAACTTGCCGTCCGAAAACGATTGCCCGGAGCTTCTGAGCAACAATTCAAGAGAGAACTCGTCCGATGGCTCTACGGGGATTCGGGCGTAGCGACGTTTGACGGGTCCGATATCCCGTCCTCTGAGCCCTGAGATCCTGCTGTGGAAGCCCGCAGTACGCTCTTTGCGGGCGAGATTCAAGTCAGAAGACGTTTGAGCTGAAGATTTCAAACGCCGCGAAGCCGAAGAACAGGACCATCGTTACAACAATCGCTTTGAGTGGATGCAGATGCTCGGCGTTCTTCAATCCAAAATAACACAACACCCCAGGCCAACCCCAGGCCATTCCCACCAGCGATAATCCCAGCCGGACGGGAGGTAAGATCTCGCTCGGGTCTTCCTCCAGGAAGAAGATTCCCCCCACCGTGACGACAATCGAGAGACATGTCGTCACCACCATCGGTGCGGCGGCAAGCCCGACAAATCCCAGGGTATTCGGCAGTTCTCCTTTTCCCCCCAACATGGATCCGAGGAGGCGAAACATGATCGTCAGGAAAACCCACATGAGGTAAACGATCAGCGCGGAGCCTACCACGGCAATAAAACCGACGCTGAGCATGCCGGTCATGGCCATGGCCGAGGTGAATGAATTTACCGCCGAGAGCCCCGCGTAGAGGGAGACCATGAAAAACGCATCGCCGATTTGCGGCGTGTTATAGAGGTCGTACGTCGATCCGTCGGGATCGGTCAACACGAGTATGAACCGTTGGAAGAAATTACGCATCGGAAGCTCACTTTTCCTGAATGGACGATGTTGCCACGTTCCCTTTCGAGGGAGGGTCTTCGGCAAGCCGATCCCACAACTTTACCAGAAGCGGAACAAGGGCCAGTGCCAGAAATGCGGCGGCGATACCGACCACCGCGTCGGTGAGGTAGTGGTACCGCCCGTAGAACGTTGAAATGTAGAGCGTGATCATCACCGGGGCGAGCCAGTAAAAAGCCGGCCGAATGTACTTATACGTCATCATCCACATGACGGTTGCAGCGGCGGCGTGGGGACTCGGGATCGTCCCGCCGATGTAGTGGAGCTGGGAGCGCATCAGCTCCCCCAGGTACGTCCAGACATACCCATCGAGCGGAACGGTATAGAGATCGCCGATCGTCGGCATCGGTCCGGCCACGGGAAACAGGATGAAGCCCATGTCGCACAGGATGTTGGTTAGTCCGAGGGCAAAGAAATATTCTTCCATCGGCACCTCCCCCCGCAGGTAATAAATCACACCACACAGAACGGGGTACAGAGGGACGTAAACGACGTACGAGAACATCATCCACTCGGTCAAGGCCGGCGTGGTGTAATGCTGGATCCACAATGTCGGTTGGACGCCGAAAATCCATTGCTCCATGTCCAGCACATACTCATCAAGCCATCGTCCATGCAGGATGAGTTGCAGTTTGTCTACAGCGCCGAAAAGGTATGCATAGGTCAGGGTCACGGCGGCGACGCGGAGAAAGAATTTCCAGAACTTCTGCTCAACTCGCTGGGAAAAGAATATGAACGCCAGGTAGCCGATTGCCACGCCGATGTTCTTGAGGATCAGCAGCCACCATCCTTCGACGCTCGAGAAAAAGAGGAGAGCGAGCGTGCTGAAAAAGAGCAGCGTCGCGAGGATCAGGCCGTCGGTGGCACGAAGGTGAATGTTGCCGATCGAAAGTGTCTTTGAGGTCATAGAGCGTAAAAGGAACGTTGTGGGACAAACAAAGAAAATCCTTCGTGGCCTTCGTGGATCATCGGTTCCCGGTCTTTACATGAAGCTGATGAAGAAATCGAGCGACACGCCGAGCAGCCAGTGGAGCAGGAGAGCGTAGAGGATCGAGCGTGTGCGAAACACAAGGAGACCCCAGATGAGAGCCCCGAGAATCGAGCTGTAAATTTCCCCGCTCGGTTTCCCGATATGCAGAATGCACGAAAGCGCGGTTTGCACGAGGATGGCATTCCAATCCCCCAGTGACTGCCGCAGTCCGAATTGCATGAACCCGCGGAAGAAAAATTCCCACCCCAGATAGAACAGTACATAGGCAAGAGCATGGTACAGAAAGGCCGGTGCTGAGACACCAGCCTCCTTGTTCAGCGGGTATTCCGCGAGAAAGTCGGGCATTCGGGACGAGGGGTACGTCGCGATGATGAAGATCGGGGCCAGGATCAAAAGGGCCTTGAGCCCGAACGCCCAGTCGCCGATCGCGATGCCGTAGGATGCCAGCGACTCATGAAAAACGAATTTCACGATGAGGGCCGGAACAACCCCGAGGAGGAGGAACGACGAGAGGAATGCGTACAGGGCTCCGGTTGCCTCTATGCTACCGAACAGCACCACGCTGCCGGAAAGCTCCTGGAGGTAAAACGATTTGCCCCCATAGTACTTGAATGTGGTCAGGATGAGGGGAGTCAGCAGCAGGATGATTGTCGGCTTGCGCGCCTCACCATCGAAAAGCCCACGGAGAGACAGTGAAGTATCGAACCGGCCCGTGCTGCTCACGATTTCTTCTTTCGCAGTTCCATGAGCCACTCGTAAGTCATCCGAACTCCCTCTTTGAACGGGGTGATGGTATATCCCAACTGCCGTTCAGCCTTGGCGCACGAGTACGCCCAGTCCTGCAGAAATGTCTCCACCCAGCCTGGCGTGATTTTGGGGTAGATCCCGAACCGCTCCGCTTTCCGTCGCTCGAATCCGGCGTAGAGGTACGCAATCTTCGGGGGGAGGTTTGTTTGGAAATGCTTTCTGCCGCTGGCCTCATCGACAAGAGTAAAAAGATGCTTGAGTGAAGAATTTTCTCCACCGAGGATGTAACGCTCTCCCACGGTCCCTTTCTCCATCGCCAGAATATGTCCCCGGACGAGATCGTCCACGTGCACATAGTTACCGATGTTGGAGCCGCCGTTCAGCAGTACGGGCACTTTTCCCCGGTCGTACATTTCGATCATCAGGCTGACGGAATTTCCCTCGGTCAGCTTGCCGGGGCCATAAACGCGGGTCGGGTTGACTATGACCACCGGGAACCCCTTGGAGGCGTAGATCAGGGCTTTTTGTTCGGCAACGGCTTTGCTTTCTTCATACTCGGTGTAGTAGCGTTCGGTGATCCGGGGCATGTCCTCGTTGCCGACAACTCCGGGCGGAGTCGGTCCGAACGTGACGATGGTGGAGGTGAAGACGAGTCGTTCGATATCGGTCTCTTTTGCCGCTTCAAACACATTGACCATCCCCTCCACGTTCTGGTTGAAGAACACCTGTTTGTCGCGGGCCCAGTTCTTCGCGTACGCGGCGAGGTGGTACACCTGGGAACAACCTTCCATCCCGCGTTGAAGCGATGCGCGGTCCATGATATCGCCGGTCACAAGCTTGATGCGCTCGTGCGCAAGCCCGTCTTTATTGCTGGTTCCGCGCGTCAAGGCGTGGACCGCATGCCCCTTCCGCACCAGTTCATTGACCAGTTTCGTGCCGATGAACCCTGTGGAGCCGGTGACAAAGACGGTCTTCGATTGTGTCATGCATCATCAATATGGTGGAGGGGAGAGAATGAACGGCAAAAATGTAGCCAAAAAAGGGGAACATTCCAACGGGAAACGAATGAGGGGTTCAAAGCGAAATTCTTTCGCCGATCCAAAGAGAGACGCCGATGCTGGTTTCTATTTGCTTTCGATCACGGTGAAGTCAGGGCTATTGACCCGGGATGGTTTGTGACTGAATGACGGCAAGTTTGAGAATCTTTATCTCCCCTACATCAGGCATTTCCACATAACAAATGTAGATGCCGCTGGAAACAAGCCATCCGTGCTCATTCGTCAGGTCCCAAATAGCAAATTGTGATGGATGATCTTTTTCAAGAGTACGCACGAGATGACCCGCAAGGTTGAAGATCCGAATTGTCGCTCTGACGGGGAGATTGTTAAACGTTACTCT
>DKJQ01000327.1 GCA_002454845.1 Ignavibacteria bacterium UBA6688 | reverse complement strand
AAAACCGCTCAATATCCTCTTTATTTCAAGTGAAGTAGACCCGTTTGCAAAAACCGGCGGGCTTGCGGATGTCTCCAGCGCTCTTCCCCAGGCCATTAAAGAGCTGGGACATGAAATCCGCATCATGATGCCCCGGTACCGGTTCATCAGTGAAAGGAAGTTCAAGCTCCATGACATTATTCGCCTCAAGGATATCCCGATCCCGGTCGGCAAGAAGACCGAAGTGGGAAACGTCAAATCTTCCTTCATCAGCAACCTGAAAGAAAAGGTACAGGTTTACTTCTTCGATAACGCGAACTACTTCGGCCGCGACGGAATCTATCAGAGTCCCGTCGGGAAAAAAGACTACAAAGACAACGATGAGCGGTATATCTTTTTCTGCCGCGGCGTGCTTGAAACACTGAAACGCCTGGGCTGGCAGCCGGACATCATCCATTGCAACGATTGGCAGACCGGGTTGGTCCCGGCGTATCTGAAATCGCTCTATGCCTCGGATCCTTTTTTCAAGAACACCAAGACGGTCTTCACGATCCACAACATGGCGTATCAGGGTGCGTTCCCGCCTGAATCTTTTGACCTCTCCGGACTCCCAAAGGAACTGTATCATCACGACGGTTGTGAGGCGTACGGAAAGTTCAATTTCCTGAAAAGCGCACTTGCGTACGCCGATGCGATCACGACGGTGAGCGAGCGGTATGCACAGGAGATTTGTTCGACCGACGAATTTGGTGCGGGATTGAACGGTTTCCTGGGCCAACGGAAGAAGGATCTCCGGGGGATCCTCAACGGCATCGACTACCAGCTTTGGGATCCTGCCGCCGACGATTTTATTTACCGCATGTACGACACAAAATCCCTCGAGGCCAAAATCGACAACAAGAAGGCGCTGGCCAACAGGTTCAAGCTTCCCTTCAAGGACAATATTCCCATCCTCGGCGCCATCTCGCGGCTGGTCGACCAGAAAGGTTTCGACCTCGTGCTGGAGGTTCTCGACGACCTCCTGAAGTTGGATGTCCAGTTTATCCTCCTCGGTTCGGGGGAAAAGGCGGTGGAGAAGAAGTTCGAGGCGATGCAGAAGAAATATCCATCGCATATGGGAGTCTTCTTCGGATTCGACAACGAGCTGGCCCACCTCATCGAGGCGGGTAGCGACATGTTTCTCATGCCCTCCAAGTACGAACCATGCGGATTAAACCAGATGTACAGCATGCGGTACGGAACGCCCCCGATTGTCCGGGCAACGGGAGGATTGGATGATACCGTGGAGGATTACATCGGCGGAGGAAAAGGGACTGGATTCAAGTTCGAGGCGTACGATGCGAAAGAACTATTGAAGGCCGTGCAGAGGGCCCTCAAGGTGTACCAGCAACCGGAAGAGTGGAAGAAGCTCATGCGCAACGGCATGACGAAGGACTTCTCGTGGGAGCATTCCGCGAAGAAATACGTGAACCTCTACAGGGACATTCTGAAACAGTGAGAGCGTGAAGTCGAGACCGATCCTCGACGACGCACGTCGTCGAACCGATGGAATTGAGAAGGTTGGAGTTTTTTTTGACCGTGATGGAACTCTGAACGCCGAAGTAGATTTCCTTTGCCACCCTGAGGAACTTCATCTTCTGCCTCATGCCGCCAGGGCGATTCGGGAGGCAAACGATTTCGGCGTGAAGGTCTTTGTCATCACCAACCAATCCGGTGTTGCCCGCGGCTTGTTGAGCGAGGAGACGTTGGCCGCCATCCATCACCGGTTGATCGACCTGCTGGAAAACCACGGCGCCCGCGTTGATGGGATCTATTACTGTCCGCATCATCCCGACTACGGCTCACCACCGTATAATATAGTATGCAACTGCCGTAAACCGAAGACAGGGATGCTTCTTCAGGCAGCCCATGAGCACACTGTCGATCTTCGAAATTCATTCGTAATCGGCGATCGGTGCATCGATATGCAGGCCGGAGTCTCGGCAGGATGTGGCACGGCGCTTGTCTTAACAGGATATGGAATGGTGGATCGCGATGAATGTCTGCAAAAGACGCGCGTGGATTTTGTAGCCGATGATGCTCTTGCGGCGTGGCAGTATGTGAAGAAAGAATTGACCAGGAAATTTTTGACCCATTGACCGGAAGCGGAGATTGTGTGAAACGAGCGTTTACCATATTCGGTTTAGCTGTCCTGATCCTCGCCCTGGGCGGGTGCATGGAAGAGCCGAACCCTGTCGGCGCGGGACTCCTTCCCGGGGACGATTTCCTGAAGATCGACTCCGTCAGTACGTTCGCAACAGCCAGCACGAGCATACGTTCCATTCCCCCCCATCTCGCCTCGGGGCGTTTACTCATCGGCAAATTCAACGACCTCGAAGCCTGGTCGGTCCTTCTGTTTTCAGGCATCCCGGATTCGCTGGAAGGCAAAACAATCACCGGAGTCAGCGTTCTGCTCCGTGCCCAATACCATTTCGGTGATTCCCTTGCTCCGTATTCGATGGCCGTACACCAGCTCCTCAAATCCTGGGAACCGGATTCATTGACCATCAATTCTCTTGGGGAGGCGGGATTCTACCAGGCGACTCCTATGGCATCTCCGGGCTTCGGTTCAGTCCATGACACGGCAACGATCTCGATCCCACTCGACACGGCTGTGGTTCGGAGTTGGATCCAAACGGTGGGAGACAGCATCACCACCAATTTCGGGATGCTCCTCCGTCCGACCAATTCAGGCGTTGTGAAGGGCTTTGGCTCGTTCACAGAATTGGAAGAGGCGCACAAGCCAACCCTCCAAATCCGGTTTACCCGAACGGGGTCCACCACGATCGATACCGTCAACATCTCCGCGGGCGTGTTTCGGTCGGTCGGAACGATGGCCGACAAGGGATGGAGCAATGACGGCGATCGTCTCCATGTGCAGAACGGTGTCTCGTACCGGGGCGTGGTCACCTTCGACGCGGTCAAACTTCTCCCGCCACACGCGGCGTTGCACCAGGCCATTCTCGAACTGACACTCGACGCCGAGGCTTCCCAGCGCAATAGTTACACGCGGGATTCCGTCTACGCATATTTTGTGGACAAAGAAGGAAAGACGACCGGCTCCCTCTTTGCCCTGAGCGATGTTGAGGACAGAAACGGTGTCCGTATCTACAAACTCCTGATTACGCGGTTTGTGGAGGAGTGGGTTCGGGGAGCATACCCGCAGACCGTTGTCATTGTCGGGGCGGAGGAGTCATACGCCTTTGATCACTTTGCTCTGCACGGCTCGGCCGCTCCTGCGGCGTTGAAGCCCATACTGAAACTTTCCTATTCGCCGGTGCAATGACATGAAACTCAACCGTGCTTTGAACATGGGGCTGGCGGGACTGTTCATCCTGTTGACATGCGGCGCCGGTCACGTTGCGGTTGCCGGCGGCTCGGTCTACTCCCGTTTCGGCGTCGGGGACCTTTTGTACTATGGAAGCGGACGTTCGGCCGCCATGGGAGGGACCGGTATTGCACTTCTTGGTGACGGCTTCATAAACCGCCTCAACCCGGCCGGCCTCGCCCGCATCTCCCGTACGCGCATCTCGACAGGGTTTGAATACGCCAATTTTTCTTCCAGCGATAACGTCTCTTCCGGAAACTACCGACGGGGAACATTCAACGGCGTCGCGTTCGGCATCCCGATCGACCAGAAGCGCGGGATCGGAATGATTCTCGAGTCGACCCCTTTCAGCACCGTCCACTATGCGGTGGAGACCCAGGACGAGAAATTCAAACAGACGTTTTACGGCACAGGTGGACTTTCTCTTCTTGGAGTGGGGGCCTCCTATACCCCTTTTTCCCCTCTTACCATTGGCGCAAAGTTCAACTATCTCTATGGCCGGATTCGCCAAACCGATAAATTTGATTTCTTCGACCCGGGGTTCTCGGATGGAGAAATCGATCGCTCTGATTTCTACTCCGGCTTCAATGCCACATTCGGGGCTATCTACCATGGTTTTGGCGAAACCCCGCTCACGCTTGGCCTGGTTCTCTCCACGCCAAGCACCTTTTCGGTGGAGAGGGAACGCCTCCGCTCGTCCAATCAGATTCGGGACACAACTTCCACTGGCACAGGGTCGGTCGACCTTCCGCTCGCGGTGGGAGTAGGGTTCTCGTATTTATTCTCGAACCGCTATCATCTTACCGCAGACCTCTATCACCAGTCCTGGGAAGGGGCAAACTTTTTTGGGACATCCCCTGTTGAATTGAGAAATGCGACGCGCGTGGGAATAGGATTTGAGAGCCTGCCAGAACGGGAAATAGAGGCCTATTTCAAAAGGGTTGCGTATCGGGCCGGAATCTATTATAATTCGACTTATTACAGAATCAACGGCACCCCCATCAACGAATATTTTATCACGGTCGGGATGGGCCTTCCCATCGGACCGGACGCGCGGATCAACGTGGGGGTGCACGCCGGTATCCGCGGGGCAACGACGGGCATCTTGCAGCGTGACACCATTCTCCGCTTGACCCTCTCTCTGAGCGCGAGCGAAGCATGGTTTCTTACATTCGAGGAAGAGTGACCATCAAAACGGAGGCAGCTCAACCATGAAAAGCGCGAAACGATGGATTGTTCTCTCCGGCATTGTACTGCTTGCAATACCGGGTTTCGGACAAGACAAAGAATTGGAATTTCGAAAAAACGCAAGCCTCTTTACCGAATACCACAAGAACGGAGATTTCCGCTCGGCGGTCCCCTATGGCTGGAAGGTGATCCAGCTCGATCCTGCGCGGAATAAGACGATCTACCATCGCATGGCTGAATGTTATTTCAGCTTCTACGAGAAGGAAACCGACACCACCCTCAAGTCGGCGAACGCCGACACGATGCTCCACTTGTATGATCTCGGCATCCAGCATGCCCCCGACAGGGCGGGAAGCCTCTGGCTGCAAAAAGCCTACGTGTTGGAGAATTATTTCCCCGACAAGGAAGGCGATGCGATCGCCGCGTACGAGAAGTCTCTGGAGATCGACTTCGATGGAACCGATTTTGCGTATGTCGACCGGTTGGGTGCCCTTTATATCAGGAACATCCCGAACGATGTCTCCTTCAAAATGAAAGCGATTGAACTCTATCGACGCGTTGCCGAGAAGGACCCTGCCAACCAGACGGTCGTCGACCGACTGCGACGATTGATCACCGACCCCCGGGAATTGATTGAACTCGCAGAGAAGAAGCTGGCAACCGACCCGGAGAACCTGGAATACCTCTGGTCGACGGCGCAAGCCTATATCCAGGCCGAGCAATATGAGGGAGCAGAGCGTCATCTCAACAAGCTCGTCAAGAAAGCCCCGACCACCGTAAACTACTGGAACGAGCTTGGCAAGGTTTTTTTCCGCCAGCGAAAGTTCCGGCAGTCCATCGATGCCTACGAGTCGGCGTTGAAACTGAATCCAGCCGGCAAGGAAAACTATTTGAACATTGCCTGGTGCCATCGGGAGTTGAAGAACTTTGAATCCGCGCGCACATACGCTCAACGGGCAGCCCAACGGGAACGCGGCTGGGGGCGTCCGTACATGGAGATCGCGGAAATCTATAAGGCCTCCGTCGAAGACTGCATCATGAACTCCAAGGGAGGTGACTGGGCCAAGATGGATCTGAACGACAAGCTTGTGTATAAGCTTGCCCTTGAGTCGTACCAGCGCGCAAAATCGGTAGAGTCGGAAATCGCGAGCGAAGCAGATCAGCGGGCCCGGGAACTGAGTACGCTTGTCCCAAGCCGGGAGGATTATTTCTTCAACCGCGACAAGATCAAGGACGGCAAACTGGACATCCAGGGCACCTGTTATCCATGGATCAAGGAAACAGCAACCGTTCCACGGTAACCTCATGATGATAGCATTAGCGAGCGACCACGCAGGGTTCGAATACAAAGAACGCATCAAGTCCCTGCTGAATGGACTGAACCTGCCGTATCAGGATTTCGGAACGGGCTCGAAGGATTCCACCGATTACCCCGATTGGGGTCATCGGGCCTCCGAGGCGGTTTCCTCCGGACGGTGCGATCGGGCCATCCTCGTGTGCGGGACCGGTATTGGAATGTCCATCGTGGCAAACAAGCACCGCGGTATCCGCGCGGCTGTCTGTGAATCGGTCACTGCCGCCCGTCTTTCACGCCAGCATAATAATGCCAACGTCCTTGCAATCGGCGAACGCATCACGGGGTGGGAGTCGGTCGTCGATATCGTCGGAACGTTCCTCTCAACTGCGTTCGAAGGGGGACGTCACGAGAAGAGGATCGAGAAGATTCACTCCCTGACAAATCTGTGAGAGACGGTCGGACATCCATCCTTGGGTAACACGGCAGGCGTGGTTGTTCGAGCCCCCCTTCAGGATCAAGACCCATCAGGTACGGACGTATCGCTCCCATGAAACCCGATCACACCGTGACACATTGCCCTCACGTATGAACAACCTGCAATCCAGCGATCCCCAACTCTCCGCCATTCTGACCCGCGAACTCGATCGTCAGAAAACGACCCTTGAGCTCATAGCGTCTGAAAATTTCGTGAGCCCGGCCGTGCTCGAAGCCGTTGGAACCGTCCTGACCAATAAGTACGCCGAAGGGTATCCCGGAAAACGATACTACGGAGGCTGCGAGTTTGTCGATGAAGCGGAGAATCTGGCGCGCGATCGGGCTAAACAGTTATTCGGGGCAGAGTATGCCAACGTGCAGCCCCACTCGGGCTCGCAGGCCAACATGGCCGTCTACTTCAGTTTTCTTCGGCCCGGGGACAAAGTCCTTGGAATGGACCTTTCCCACGGCGGGCACCTGACGCATGGGTCGCCGGTGAACTTCTCGGGCCAGCTGTACAATTTTGTAGCGTACGGCGTTTCGAGAGAAACAGGATTTATCGACTACAACGCCGTTGCGGAAATCGCGAAGCGCGAGAGGCCGAAAATGATCACGGTCGGCGCCAGTGCCTATTCCCGCAACATCGACTTTAAGACATTCCGGGAAATCGCCGATCAGGTCGGGGCATTCCTCTTTGCGGACATTGCACACCCCGCGGGCCTCATTGCCAGCAAGTTGCTGCATGACCCGTTGCCGCATTGCCACGTTGTTACCTCAACGACGCACAAGACGCTACGGGGCCCCAGGGGGGGACTGATCCTCCTGGGAAAAGACTACGAAAATCCCTTCGGCATCGTCGCGCCGAAATCGGGAAGAAAGAAAATGATGTCGGAACTCCTGGACTCGACGGTGATTCCCGGGATTCAGGGCGGACCGCTGATGCATGTGATCGCCGCCAAAGCAGTCGCGTTCCATGAAGATCTTCAGCCTGAGTTCATCGTTTATTCCCGCCAGGTTATCAGCAACGCAAAAGCACTTGCGGAAGCGATGAAGAACCGGGGATTTGGGATTATCTCCGGCGGGACTGATAATCACCTGATGCTGATCGACCTCAGGAACAAGAATGTGACGGGGAAGGATGCGCAGGAAGCACTCGACCACGCAGGCATCACGGTCAATAAGAACGCTGTCCCCTTTGACGATAAGTCCCCCTTTATTACCAGCGGCATCCGGATAGGGACGGCCGCGGTCACGACCCGGGGAATGAAGGAGGGCGAGATGGAGACCATTGCATCCCTGATCGACCGGATCATCAAGAACATTTCCAGCGAATCGGAGCGAGTCGGCGTGCGCGCCGATGTGCGCGCTCTCTGCGGCGCCTTTCCATTGTACCCCGGCATTCCTGTGACAGGACCCTGATGCTGCCCCCGTTGAAGACAGATACCCTTTGCCCTTCCAGACCTTCGGAATGGGTGCCGTGAAAAACGCCCAACTAGAAATGTCCTTCCTGGAACACCTGGAGGAGCTCCGATGGCACATCATGAAGATCGTGCTTGGCCTCATCCTTGCCGCTGCCGCTTGTGGCATCTTCGCGAAGGTCATCGTGGAGGGAATTCTGCTTGCCCCCCTCCTGAAGGTCGGATTGAAGCCGCAGGTGTTGGCACCGTATGGAATTGTGCTACTCTACATGCAGGCCATGCTTATCGGCGGATTGATCCTCAGCATGCCGAACACGCTGTACTGGCTCTGGAAGTTTGTCGCACCGGGGCTCCTGCCGAAGGAGCGCCGGTACATCTCAGCCATCGTGGCATTCACGTCCCTCTGTTTCTTTTCAGGAGTGGCATTCGGCTATTTTATCCTGGTGCCGACCGCCCTTGATTTCTTTGCGGGCTTTGGGACAGACTCGATTGACCTCAACGTCTCGACCGATCGGTATGTGAGCTTCTTTCTCGCGCTGATCTTCGGCTCAGGCCTGGTGTTCGAGCTTCCGATGGTAACCTATTTCCTGTCGAAAATGGGGATCCTGACTCCGGCATTTATGCGGCATTACCGAAGACACTCCTATGTGGGAATTCTGATCATCTCCGCCGTGATCACCCCCTCCCCCGATGCCTTGACCCAACTTCTCCTGGCCGGACCGATGGTTCTGCTTTACGAAGTCAGCATTTTCATCTCCAAGTTTGTGAACAAGAGGCGGGAGCGGGCGGCAGCGAACGACGAAAACACCGGCCATGACAAGGACGACCGGTCATGAGCGAGATCCGTCGACCTATCGTCCCTTCGATCGATTCCATCAAAACGCCGGTCGAGGCCGAGCTCAGACAGTTCAACGGATTCTTCCGCGAAGCGATGCGCTCAAAGGTTGGATTGGTCGACCTGGTCGCCCGGTATCTCGTCCGGCAAAAAGGAAAGCGGGTCCGCCCCATTCTCGTGTTCCTCAGTGCCAAGACCTGTGGTCACGTGAACCAGAGCACCTTCAGAGCCGCGACCCTTGTGGAGATTCTCCATACGGCAACACTCATCCATGACGATGTGGTCGATGATGCCGACACGCGGCGGGGACTCGCTTCGATTAATGCGGTCTGGAAGAACAAGGTGGCGGTCCTGATGGGAGACTACCTGCTCTCCAGGGGGCTGCTCCTCTCGCTCGAGCACGATGATTATTATTTCCTGCACTGCACGTCGCGGGCGGTGAAGCGGATGAGCGAGGGGGAACTCCTGCAGATCCAGAAATCCAGGCAATTGAACATGGACGAGGCGACGTACCTGGACATTATCAGCGACAAAACCGCTTCGCTCCTTGCCACATGCACGGAGATCGGGGCGGCCAGCGCAACGGACGACCCGGAGCAGCGGAGACTCATGAAGGATTTTGGAGAGAACGTCGGGATGGCTTTCCAGATCCGGGACGACCTTCTCGATTACCAGGGACGGAAGAGTATCATCGGCAAACCGACCGGCATCGATATGAAGGAAAAGAAACTGACCCTGCCGCTGATTTACTCCCTCCATCAGGGCAACCGCAAGGATGCCAAACATGCACTCAAACTGATAAAGAACGGGGCGCGTCAGAAGGACATCGAGTGGGTGGTGGAATTCGTCGAAAAGACCGGCGGGATCGAGTATGCCAAGTCTAAAGCGGAGGAATATTCCGAACGCGCCAGAACCGCTCTTGCACCGTTCCCGGATTCTGACGCAAAAGAGGCGCTTCTGGAATTCATCGAGTTCGTGATGGAGAGAACCAGTTAGGGAAAGATTCAGAACACAGCGAGCCGTCGTCCTTCAGCCCATCTCCCGGTGGGCTTTTTCGTTTGTCGCGAACTCACGAGCGAACGAATTCCCGCCCTCCCGGCCGCACCACAAGGACCGGGCATGGGGCATGACGCACAACCTTCTCGGCAGTACTGCCAAACAGGATATGGTCAACACCGGTATGACCATGCGTCGAGATGATGATCAGGTCGATACCCGTCTCTTCCGCGTATTGGTCGATCTCGTAAAACGGTTTTCCCGTGCGGATGACCCTCCTGGCGGGAATGCGGCCGGCGATTTCTTTCCCGATCAGCTCATCCAACTCGTCCGCTCCCCGCGTGCGCAATTCATCTTCGACATTAGGAAAGCCCACCTGACCGAAGCTGAAATCGGCGGGGTACATCGTCGGTTCGACAACATAGATCAGGTCGATGGAAGCGACGAACTGTTCCGCGAACGGGATCGCATACTTGAGGGCGCGTTTCGAATTGTCCGAAAAATCGATGGGAACAAGGATGCGATTGATGTTGATCGCCGATCGCTTGGACCGCCCGGCCCGTTTGGTGGCGGCCTTCGCGGGGCGACGGGAAGCATGACGCGAACGGGATGAGGTTGTACGTGCGGTTTTCTTTGCCATCGCTCTCCTCCTGAAACGAAAGCCCTCAGGGTCTGATGGCCCTGAGGGCTTGATCGTATCTTAGTCGTAGACGAAGTTCAGCCAATTGTACTTATCGTTGCCGTTCTGCACCACATCAAAGAAGAATTTCTGGAGATTGCGCGTCACGGGTCCGGGCTTGCCCTCTCCAACGATGTTCTTGTCGACGGAACGGATCGGGGTGATCTCCGCGGCGGTCCCTGTAAAGAAGACTTCATCGGCAGTAAAGAGCATTTCACGCGGGATATTCGCTTCGACGACGGTATAGCCGGCGTCGCGTGCGAGCGTCATGACCGACGCGCGGGTAATCCCGGGAAGCAGCGCTGCAACCACCGGGGGTGTATACAAGGTCTCGTCCTTCACTAAAAAGATATTCTCCCCGCTTCCTTCGCTGATATTGCCGGAGGTGTCAAGAGCGATCCCTTCTGAAAAACCGTTGACGATGGCGTCCATCTTAATAAGTTGGGACCCAAGGTAATTCCCACCCGCTTTCGCCATTGCGGGTATCGTATTCGGCGCGGGGCGCTGCCAGGAGGCGACGGTGACTTCGATACCGCTCTCCAGCGCGGCGGCCCCCAGATACGCCCCCCACTCCCACACAGCGATCGTCACGTCAACAGGGCATCCCAGCGGGTTCACCCCAACGTCTCCATATCCCCGATAGACAATCGGCCGTATGTAGCATGCCTCCATCTTATTGGCGCGGATCGTTTCCTTGATCGCTTCCTCGAACTGGGCAATCGTATAAGGAATCGGTGCGCGGTAAATTTTCGTCGAATCGTAGAGTCGCTTTAAGTGGGCATCCAGCCGAAAAATCGCAGGCCCGCGTTTTGTCTTATAACAACGGATCCCTTCAAACCAACTCGACCCATAATGGATCACGTGGGAAAGGACATGAATTTTCGCCTCATCCCACTTCACAAGTTTCCCGTTCATCCAGATCGTATCAACTTTTTTGATCGCCATAGAACGTCCCTTTTCCGTTTAAAGTGAACCAACCGGTGAGAGCATCAGACCGGCATTTCGAAAATGCGGTACCGCTTGGTGATGGTTCCTTTCATCATCTCTGCGGATTTCACCATCCGGGTGTTATCCTCAAGGATCCACCCAGCCTCACCGTACCCATAGCCGAGCCGTTTTGCTTGTACCGCGGTCTCATAGAACAAAACCCCGCCCGCACCCGTGTTCAGATATTCCGGCAAGACCCCCAGCACGATGATCCGGACCAAATTAATTTCTTTCTTGCGGAAAAACAATTGAAATAGGCCGGGCAAGAGCCGCCCCTTTTTATTGTATTTAAGAGGAACGTTAATATCGGGAAGCGAGAGGGCAAACCCGATCGTTTTGCCCTTCGACTCGGCAAATATTACCAGATCTGGCACAATAACCGGTTTCAGATCTGCCGCCAGTGCATCGATCTCCTCCATCGTCATCGGCACAGCACCCCAGTTCTTCGCCCAGGCGGCGTTATAGACCTCCTTGAGCAGCTCGATATCCCGCTGGAAATTCTTCATATCTATCGACCGGAAAGAGAGGTGGTTTCGTTCCTTCACCATCGTATTGACCCGCTGAAATTTCTCCGAGTACACCGTCTCCTGGCTCAGATGGTAGGCGTAGAGATCCTTTGCTTTCGCGAACCCGTACTCTTCGATCAACCGGGCGTAATAGGGGGGATTATACGGCATCAGGACGGTCGGACTGAGATCAAAACCTTCGATGAGGAGACCGTACTCATCGTTCACGGAAGGACTCGCCGGTCCACGGAGGGCTGTCATCCCGTACCGGAGCACAAACGCCCGGGCTTCACCGAAGAGAGCGTTGGCGACTTCCTGATCGTCCACGCATTCGAAAAAGCCAAAGAACCCTACACGATCGTTATGCTCCTTGTTGTGGTTATGGTTGACAATGGCCGCGATCCTTCCGACCATCTCCCCGCCCCGCTCCGCGATATAGAATTCCGCCTCCGCATGCCGATAAAAAGGATTCTTCTGCATATCCATCAGCTTCCGCCGATCCATGAGTAGCGGCGGGACCCACGCGGAATTCCCCTCATAGATTTTCCACACAAACTTAATGAACCGATCGTGATCGTTTTTCGTCCGAACCGGCCGGATGGTTATGGGGGTCATAGTGTCGCTCGAACCAAAGATCGTTAGAAATGAAAAAGCCGCCAAGCCTCTCGCTCAGCGGCTTTTGTCCTGGTCGGTGGGAACAAGCAGAGGGCCTTAGTGAATAACGTCCAGTTTCTTTCCGACCTGTTCGAAGATGCTGAGAATCATGTCCAAGTGCTCATCTTCGTGCGTCGCCATAAAGCTGGTCCGGAGCATCTCCATTCCCGGCGGAACGCCCGGCCTGATAAAGGCATTGACAAACACTCCCGCCTCAAACAAGTGTTTCCACATCACGAGCACTTTTTCCGTATCACCGATAATGACGGGAACAATAGCGGAGTCGTGCTCGCCGACATGGAAGCCCATCTTCCCCAACCCTATGCGCATCTTGCGGGCATTCTTCATCAGCTTGTCGATTCGCCACGGCTCTTCCTCCAGGACACCCAACGCGGCGAGAGCGGAAGCGACGGAAGACGGGGTGGGACTGGCACTAAAGATCAGTGCCGGGGCAAAATGCTTCAGGTAATTGATAACGGATCGATCTCCGACAACGAACCCTCCCAGGGAGGCGAATGTTTTGCTGAATGTCCCCATCGTCATATCGACTTCCCGGTCAAGACCAAAGTGACTCGCCGTCCCTCTTCCCCCTTTCCCGATCACGCCGACAGCATGAGCATCGTCGATAAGAATGCGGCCGTTGTACTTCTTGGCAACCTTGACCATGTTTGGCAGGTCGACAATCTCGCCTGAAGTGCTGAACACACCATCCGAGACAATGAGCTTCGGCGCTTCGGTGGGAAGTTTCGAGATGACTGCCTCCAAGTGCTTCATGTCATTATGTTTATAGCGAATAATCGTCTGGGCATCGGCGTCCAACAGGGCATTCGCGCCATTGGCCATCAAATTGCCGGCGACGATGCACGCGTGATTATCCTTGTCTGAAACAACATATTCGCCGCGTTGAACAAGCGTGGGGATGATACCCTGCGCCGTCTGGTAGCCGGTGCTGTACAACAGGCAATCTTCTTTTCCAAAAAATTTTGCCAGCCGGGACTCCAACTCCACGTGGAGATCGAGCGTGCCGGTCAGGTACCGTGAACCGGAGCATCCGGTGCCATAGCGTTCGACCGCCTTGATGGCAGCCTCCTTGACTTTTGGATGGGTTGTCAGGCCAAGATAGTTGTTGGACCCCGCCATGATGATCTTTCTCCCCTCGATCATGACAACGGGACCTTCACTCTCTTCAATGGCATGAAAATAAGGATAGAATCCACTCGCTTTCGTCTCATCGGCACGGGTAAAGCTTCGACACTTTTCAAAGAGATCCAAGAGCACTCCCTCGATAGATAGGCTAAAAAATGAAGATGGGGATACAACGCTCCCCATTTTGCTTGTCTAAACTTTTTTGAATATACTTCAATTAGCATACAAAGTCAATGAACCGTTTCAACAGTCAACGCAGGAGGTCGGCATACCGAGCGCATTAGTTACCGGAGGAACCGGATTCATCGGAAGTCACACCGTCGAGCTGTTGTTGGAGCGGGGCTTTGCCGTGCGTTGCCTTGTCCGAACCACGCGCACGACTCCGGGATGGCTGGAGGGCCTTCCCGTTGAGATTGTCAAAAGTGATTTCTCGGATCACGCCTCACTCGTGAGGGCCGTTGACAACATCGACTACATCTTTCATGTCGCCGGGGTGACCAAAGCAAAGAACCCCAACGAGTTTATCCGCGGAAATGTTCAAACAACGGAGGCCTTGCTGAAGGCCGCCTGCACAAACGGATCTCTCAGGAAATTTTGTCTCGTGGGAAGCCTCGCGGGCGTTGGCCCCAGCGAGGATGGAACTCCCCTCACCGAAGAGTCCCCTTGCCATCCCATCACCGCGTACGGCCGTTCTAAATTGCAGGCCGAGCAGCTCTGCATTTCCTATCACGACAAGATCCCCGTCGTTGTGTTGCGCCCGCCGGCTGTCTATGGACCCCGCGACCGCGATATTTTTGAGATCTTTCGGGGTGTGTACATGAGACTCAACCCGATCTTCGGCAAAGAAGAAAAGACGCTCAGCCTTATTCATGGTGTGGATCTGGCACGGGCGTTGGTCGATGCCACTTTGGCCGAGAAAACCACCGGGCAGATCTATTTTGCCACTGACCCGGTGATCTATCGTCTCACCGACCTTGTCCGACAACTGGCAGCATTGATGAAAAGGCGTACATTCACCGTCAGAATTCCACCCTTATTTCTGCGTGGACTTGCATCGATCGTCGAGGGGGTGTCGTACTTTCTCCCTTCCCCGGCCATCCTGAGCATGGACAAAGCGCGTGACCTCCTGCAGCCCCATTGGGTTTGCAGCGGTAAGAAACTCCAGGACCACATCGGATTCACCGTTTCAGTTCCGATCGAAGAAAGGCTCAGAACAACATACGCCTGGTACAAGGAACACGGTTGGTTGTGAGGGAGGGGGGATGCGGCCCGGTTTGATTCTCTCCCGTCTCTTCCGTATCTTTTTTTTCAGGCGATGGAGTTCGCCTTGAACCATCCCGGACAGTCGGGATTGATGACTCCTGCACGACAGATCCCACTGCGTGATAGGAGTTTTTTCTTTTCCGAACCGGAGACGAGCACATGAGCACACCAACCATACACCTGGCCCTGGTCTTTCTGGGAGGCGGTCTCGGAGCCGTTTCACGGTACTTGCTTTCGGGATTGGTCTACGAAAAGCTTGGCAGCGGGTTTCCCTACGGAACCCTGGCCGTGAATTTGCTGGGATGCCTGTTGATCGGGGTTCTGATGACGGCCATGGAGGAGCGCTTTCTCACCACCCCCGCTGTCCGGATCTTTTTCACCATCGGGATCCTCGGCGGGTTCACCACCTTCTCCACATTTAGTTTTGAAACGATATACCTTCTGCGGGACGGCCAGGTTTTGTCTGCAACGGCCAATATATTGGTCAGCCTGACGACCTGCCTGTTCGGGACGTGGATCGGCATGCAAGCCGGCAAATTGCTGTGACTGGCTGTTGAAAAGAATGACAGCTTGCCACAAAGGCAGGAAGGCACAAAGGGAAGAACAAAGACTTTCAACTCCTTCCTTGGTGCCTTTCCCGCCCGACTGCCTG
>DKJQ01000330.1:2006-3688 GCA_002454845.1 Ignavibacteria bacterium UBA6688 | reverse complement strand
ATGATGAACAACCGTCGTGACACCTGAAAGAATGTTCTTATACGCCCCCCAAAAGAGTCGTAATCTCAATGGGACTTTCAAGATTTGTCGAATCTGCTCCCGATGCCGCGCGTGGATGTCGTTTCCCCACTCGACGTAATTGTTGTAGGGTGGGTTGCCAAGTTTGGGAAAAACGTTCAGCTCGAGGTGGTCATGCGCGTTGATCAATCCCGGCACGACGCAAACACCCTCCAGCGGAAGGAGGATGTCGTTCCCCGTGGGTTGCAGTGATGCACCGATTTCCTCGATTCTCCTTCCCACAATCCTGAGCGAACAAGATTCAAACCGTCCATCAAGAAGAATACGGGCGTTTGAAAGCAGGAAGGAGCGTTTCATGGTTTCCGAAATCCGAGAACGAGCACGAGTGGTGAGCCAAGATGCTTCCCATAGATCTTTTCCATTCCATTATTCTCAAAGGCCTTCCTCATGGATTCATCGATCGCGGGCTCGATGCGTTTTTCAAGAAGAAACCCCTCGGATTCAAAACACCGCAGATACTCATCCGTTTCATGGAAGTGATGTTGGACGGCGAACCGCCCGGCCCTTCCTTCGCCAAAGGGAACCTCGAACACTCTCTTCCATCCCCGACGTTCGTTTTCCGGATGCCAATCACTGATCAATAACCTCCCACCGGACTTCAGGACGCGGGTAAGTTCAGCGGCGGCCGGTCTGAGATTCCTCACATGTCCGAGCACAAGAGGGACAAGAACAAGATCAAAGGAGGAGTCCCGGAGTGGTAACATTTCAACGGAACCCTCAACGAGCGAAACGGGATGCTGTTCGCTGGCCCACGCGCCACGGTGCAGCATCGCGCGTGAGAAATCGATCCCGACGATCCTCATGGCATGCCGATCGAGACAATGGCGGATGTGTCGTCCGCTACCACATCCGGCGTCCAGGACACTCTGATTTGTAAGCGGATGCTCATCCAGCAACGGCAGCAGGGCGCGTTCCTCAGCCTGAAGAAATATGTTGTTCTGCTGTTCTCCGTACGTCCCCGCCCACAGCTCATACGCGGCATGGGATGGGAGGGTTGGGATACGGCCTTGCAGTCTGTGAAGGATTTCCTTGAACATTCAGGCCTCAGGAAAAGTATGATCGGTATGATCTGACTTCTGCATCAGAACCGGTCCATGAGAGCAGTGAACGGGGAGACCTTCAGCGTGCAAACACAGCTCTGGCACCGTTCCAGGGAATATTCCTTCACGCGAAGCCTTGTCGATTGAATGGACGGTTGGTTGAGCGCCTGCTCGAGTGGCATATCGTGAATCGTGCCGTAGGAGGGGAGAAAGAAACACGGCTGCAGTTCCCCCGTAGACGTGATAACTGTTGAGACCATCGGAGCATTGCAGAAATTGCGTGGAAAGGGGGTGTCTCCGAGGAGAGCTTCGTAATAGTCGGCAAGGTGGAAAAGTTTTCCAGGAGATTCTGAAATGAACTTGTTTTCGAAAGCGCTCCGGTGTGTGTGGGCAAGTTCTTTGAGGCAATCACGAAATTCCGCAACTTCTTCCTTGCTCAGGATAATCTCACGGTCCGCGTCGAGGTCTTTCTTCGGTGTTCTACCGAACGCGTCTGAAAGCACATCCGCCGCAAGGAAGGAAATCCGTTTCACACCTAACGATTCCGCGAACAAGACCATGGAC
>DKJQ01000330.1:0-1980 GCA_002454845.1 Ignavibacteria bacterium UBA6688 | reverse complement strand
CCATGGACCTGATATAGCGAAAATTCTTTTTCTGTACAACGCACCGGAGAGAAATCTCTTCCGCAGTTTTTCTTCTGATGGCGGAATCGATCCCCTCAACAATCCGGGCAAAAGAATCGACCCCCCGAATGCCGTTATGAACCACTGACGTCGGGCCATCCATGGAAACAATGATTTCAGAGAAGACCCGGTGAAGCTCAGCCTTGCGCTTATCGAGCAGGAGTCCGTTTGTGAGAAGTGTCTGCCTCACGTTGTATTGGGCGAAGCACCGGCAGACGTCGGGGAAATCCCGACGCATCAGCGGCTCGCCCCCCGAATAGACGATGTGCCGCAGACCGAACGCAGCGAGGTTATGGGCGAGGGATTCAATCTGCTGAAGGCTCAGCTCACCCGGCCGCGGCTCCCGGTACGAGCACATCACGCACTTCATGTTGCACCCCTCGGTCACGTAGAGGATGACAAGAGGGAGGGAGCGGGCACGACTCGTCAGCGAATTAATAAAAGCTTCAGTATTCATGGCGTCATGAGGGAAATAGTACTCCGGAACCAAACGGGGCCAGGTCCATCCATACGATGCCTCCCGGGTTCATGGCTTCATCGACGGATATGCAGTATCGCAAATGTTGCCGGCTCGCGCCTGCCCAGGAGACGAGCAACATTCGGGCGGAGGTTCCACAGAAAGCCATACTTCGGACGGATGATCTCGACGGAACATTCACGTCTGAGTTGCTCCAGTTGTGTATAGGTTAAAAAGCCGCCGGCGAGATCGTCTGGAAGCTCGATATGGTAAAGACTGCGATACTTTTCTTGTCGCTCCATGACCATTCTCCGGCCGCTCTCAGGGTCCCGATAGAGAGGGGAATCCAACACGTAGATGGAACCGCCATCGTTCAGCACGTTGAAAGTTCTGAGAACTGTTTGAACGGGGTCACGTGAATAATGTAATGAAGCGTTAAAACAGGCAATGTCAAAACTCCCGTCGGGAAACGGCAGAGAATCATACTCCGCACAGATCTGAATGACGGATCGCTCAGCCTTTTCGAGAACCGCCCCCGAGACTCCAAGTCCGTCAAAGAAATCTGCATTGATGTCAACGGCAACAATGGACCGATGACTCTCCGCCAGACGATACGCCATCCAGCAGTTGCCCGCCCCCAGATCAAGAATTTTGAGAGGCGTCGGGCCCGCGCGGAGATTCAGCAGAGTCATGAAGTACTCATAGGTTCTTGCCCTCAATTGCCAAAGATTCCTGAAACGGGTGTTCCCCTCCGGGTAGGGAAGATTGATTAAACTATTTCGATCATCGATCCTCCAACCCTCAGCCTTTCGAACGGCTTGATACAGGACAAGAAAACGTTCGACGTTCGGCCGACGCGAAGGGAGGATGAAATCCGGGATACCCTCCGTCATGCAAAACGCGATCTCCTCGCGGTCGCAGTTCCACCCGGTTTCAACGCGACGCAACGGTGACCGGCAGGAAGGGCACACAAACAGGCTCTCCCTCTGCAGGGGTGATAACCGGTCACGACCGTGCATGAGAGACAGTATTCAGGTTGAGAGGAGGGTACTGCGCTGCCCCTTCAAGTTCCGGCTGACGGTACTTGAAGACCTTCGAGAGAAAAAATCGAATCTCGTACGGCGCGTGATAAAATTCGGTTGCGTACCGCCAGTGGCTGAGGTAGTAGAGAAATTTTCTTTTGGGCTCCGTCAATCGCAGGTCCGTGGAAGAGGGATACCGGGCATTCAAGACCCGCTCGAAGCTTCGAATCTTGTCGATATGTCGTGGTTTCATCCATGGTGTCATGGGTCTCTTCCGCAAATCGAAATGCTGCCATTGGGGCTCCGTCCATTCGTCCAGTGTCTGCGGGTAGCGAAAGCCATACTTCTGGGATTCCGCAAACAATTTGGCACCGGGGACAAGCACGGGGGCATAGACATAGAATATGATCTCGCTCTTCGGGTTGACCGTTTTGATCTTCT
>DKJQ01000389.1 GCA_002454845.1 Ignavibacteria bacterium UBA6688 | reverse complement strand
CTCCCCGGACCCTTAATGCCAGATCTTCAAAATACTTGGAGCATGTCCCACGACAAGACCTCCCACGAATCGACGCGAATATTCGCAAATGATTCTTCTCGGGAAAAAAGGCTTGATCATATTTAGTGAAGATTCGTGAGGATTCGCGGGAAAACTATTTTGGAGGTGCCGGACTAATCCTTCCGCCTGAACTCATCCATTCCCTCCCACTCCAGCGTCGTGATCTTCCCTCGCGCGTTGAGGGTAAAGACGGCATACGACTTGCCGAGATTCTTGTCACGCCATCCAGGTGAACGGTACCGATCGATTGAGGAAAGATTGTTTACAGGCTCATGGCTTGTCGTACGGACGCCCTTCGTACAAAGATGACGAATCCCGCAGAGGGAACAATCCAAAGGACGAACCCGAACAGAATAGCAGCCAGTCCAAGCTGGTGGAGCCCCGACAACCCGCCGCCGTACTGTCCGATCAGATCTCCCATCGCGATCCTCATCGTGTTCCATGAATAGTAGGAAAACGCGGTATCGGCGAAAGCATTGATGATCCCGATCCAGCATGCCGCTTCAAACGCTTTCCTTCCCCATGCCTTCAGGCGAAGAAACTGCAACGCAGCGACGAGGACGAACGAAAAATACAGAATGCCGTAGACGAGCCAGTACTGACCGTATTGGTAAACCTGCAGAACAGCGTGGACTGAAGGGGGCATACCGCCGCCGGGGAAAGTGGGAGCCGGGATCATCTCCCCCAGCGCAGCGGAGGAAACCAGGCTGAAGATATTCATGACAATCATGAAAATGGATGCGAAGGCGGTCGTCCAGCCAACGACGAGAATTGCGCGCGGGATTTCGGGGGGTGAGGGTTTCATATCGTCGATTGTGCGGTAGCCTGCTCAAGCTGGTCGGCCACCATGAGCAGTTCGGTGAATAAGGCCGTATTCTTGACCCGATCGCAGAGGATGCACCATCCTTTGGGGGAGACATGGGCAATCGCGATCGACTTTTCGAGCGCCTTGAAGGGGAAGAGGACAGAGAGCTTCAGGAGAGCCCGTTGGATTGGCTCCGGCACCCAGACTTCCCCCTGCACTTTGGAGAAGGCATAGAAAGAGTCTGCAAACTCGGGGAGCATTCCCATCTCCACCTCACTCTGCATCTGGGTTCTTTTGAAGAGCATCTCGTACGCGATCGTGCGCGGCGTGATGCTGACGGGAGCTTTTATGGCCATCCGCTGCAACTGGCTGATGATGGACCATTCCGAGATCGAGGAGGACTTCGGGTTGACGTTTATCGTGAGGTGCAAATCGCTGATGTACCGCACTCCCATCGTCCGTTGGGTCATGGCGGCAAAACGGACGGCAAACAGGTTTCCCCCGATCGGCTTCAATTGACGCACTGCGGACAGCATGGCTGCATCGCTGGGTGCGACTCTGGCGTACCCCAGTTTCGCGAGGTAAGCGAAGTGCTCTTCTGCTATCCTCCGATCGGAGGAAAAAAAGGAATCAAAGATGCCGGCAATGATCATAAAAAAGAAGACAGAAGGGAAAACGTTGTTTATGCAGGAACGGTGACGCGCACCCTGTTGCCTTTGGCAAGATATTGAACACCCAGGGCATTTGTTGCCATGGCGATACCACGTCCATGGGTATCGAAGACCCGCGTCTCATCGAACGTAAGGTATTTCTGAAAATCAAACCCGGGCCCCTGGTCTTCAATCTCGACAACAATCGTTCCAGGCTCGCGGCGGACCTTCACTTCGACGAACTTCGCATGGTGAGCCGGCAGTGCCAGGCGCCGCTCCACTTCCGCCTCCCATGTTCCCTCCTGCAGCAGTCTCGATTTCTCTTCGTACAAGATGCCGAGGTTTCCATGCTCCACCGCATTGGTGAACAGTTCGGCAATGGCCATCGCATCCTCCGGTTTCGACGAGGCGTTGGCAATCCTTATCGCGAGGTTCTCCCCTTCCGCGAGCGTCCGGAAGTGAAAGGTGCCTTCCTCCAGCAACCCGAAGGCTTGCTCGCTTCTACGAAGCTTGTCATGGAGATTTTGCTTATAACGAAGGTCGGATACGGCGGCCTGGACAATGGATTTCAACAGATTCTTCTGGATCGGCTTTGTAAGATAGTAGAAGGCCCCTGCTTCAATCCCTTCTTTGATCTGGTCGGGATGGTCCATGGCCGTCTGCATGATGACGGGAATGTGTTCAAACTTCGGGTCGTCCTTCATCCATCGCAATAATTCGATCCCGTTCATTTTCGGCATCGCCCAATCCAGCAACACGGCAGAGAGCCGGACTGACCCGCTCAGGATGATCGCCTTCGCCTCATCGCCATCGGCTGCCTGGATCACGATGTATCCTTCATCCTCAAGGATCTTCCGGGTTAGCAAGCGGATGACGGATTCATCATCGACAACAAGAATCGTATCGGACGCAGGAGATGCGGGCAAGGCGCTTTCCAATTGGGACACCAGTTCCAGGAACTTTCATCTCATAGATTTTGCTTGAAGACCTTCAAGGGCCTCGTGAACATACCGAAGAAGGAGAGGAAAATCAAGCGATTGTTTCCCCCCCGGACCGGAGACAAAGACCCCAGCCTTTCCTCCCTTGAAGAACCCCCGTGTGTTGTTGGAGTCAGGCATGAGCTCGTTATTGAAGAACGCCTTTTATGGGCTACCAAGCCACCAGGGCACAAAGTTGTTCCAGGTGGATCAGCATCTGAATCCCAATTCACCTGGCAAGCAGGTTTTTCCATTTTTTTCCTTCGTGACTTTGTGTCTTCGTGGCGGATGCTATCGGCTTTTTCAACAGCCTGTTAGAGAATACGCGCAACGCCGATCGAGAAGAAAGTCGTGCGGGGTTGCGCGAACCGGTACGTCACATCGGCGCGGAACAAGCTGAACAGCCGGTTCAACCCGAAACCGGCTTCGGCGTACCATCCGTCGGTTGTCCGGCCGAAAGGAAGTGGGGAGCCCGACGAATTCCATATCCGGGCGGTACTCCCGTGCACGAGCACCTCAACACTGTTCTTGTAGAGAAAGGGGATATCGAGAAGAAGGAACGGGATGCTGCGGAAATTGTGCTCCATGGAGAACGCGACAAACCCATGACCGGCAAACTCCTTCATACCCGCTCCCCGAAGCACGCCGAACGGGCCATACCCGGAATAGCCTGATTCGAGACTGAAAAGGCGCTGAACCGGAACCGACCCGCGCGAAAGACCCACCGTTGCACGAAGGCTCAATTGGGGCGGGAACAGCAAGCGCTTTGAAATTGTCGGGATGTGAACTTCACTCCGGCCGACGAAGCGGGAATATTCGAAATCGCTCGAAAAGAACGAAGGACTCGAGTGCTCTGCTTCAATCTCAACAGCATTGCGACTGATGAGGCCCAGGGGAACGGCTTCTTCACCGTACCTCCCGCGGAAGCGCAAACTCCGAAGCCTGCCTTCCCGGATGAAGGGATTGGGACGGTACGCCTTGTCCCGCGAGGAAAGACTGTAGTCGGTTGTCTGTATCCCGGCCCGGTGTCGCTCATGGTTCAGGGAAAACTGCAACGCGGTGAGCGGAAAGGGTCGCACACGCAACGAAAGACTCCCTCCCTCCGTATAATAATAATCCCTGTAGTCGTTCTTATCGAAGAGAGCGCCGAGCCCAATGGCGAACGACCCGTAGAACCCTTCATCGGGGATATGATCAATCGACTTGAATCCTTCGATTCCGACGCTGTACCGTCGGAGCGAATCGAGCCCATACTCGATCCCGCCGCTGAGCTTCCACCGTTTGTCCGAAAACCCGTAGCCCGCTCCGACGGAGAATTGAAACGGCAGAAGAAGGCTGTCGATCGTAAGTTTCCCACCGACAAAAAAGCCTTCCACCCGGTTAAAACGGAGATCGGCATACCGGAAGTACGAAAATCCCTGCGAACCCAGCCACGTCAACGGTCCCGATGGCTGGAATTGTTTGCTCAAAGTCTGGGTACTGTCAAGAGATTGATAGGCGGACTCCTGCTCGCCCGTCAACGGCAGCACCTCCCGCCGGCCCCAAAAGAGGGAATCGAATTTGGATGCCTCTGCCAACTCCGTCCGCCTCGGCTTCTGGAAGACGGAGTCCGGGAGATCCAGGTTGATCATGTACTCATAAATCGTTGAGGACGATTCAAACCCGATCCGCGGAAACGAGATTCCGGCAATTCCGATCGATGCCCACCCTTCGATACGAATGTCGACCGGCATCCAGAACCGGTCCTCGTAGAGCGAAAACTGCTGCGCGTAGGTGAAGGCAAAATCAGTGATCAAGGGAAGCGTGTAGGCCTCGTTGGGACTCACCTCGACGCCGGCGACGGCGTACCCGTCGCTGACAATCTGAATTGTTCCCCGGAAGAGAGGGGTGATCCGCGAAAGTGGGATGATCCTGATGGTATGGAACGCAATCCCATCGCGCTCTTTTGTCTGCTCAAGTTTGAAATCGTAATAGTCGAAAGCGTCGATCGCGGTGGGCCCGACAAACCGGAACCCCGAAATGCGGACTTCGTCCTGATAAAAATTGACAATTCCCCCGATCGCGGCAAAGTTCGCACTCCCGGGGATGTTGGCGGTCTGACGTTTCTGCTTCACCACCTCCCGCAACGTGTCTCCCACCTGCCAGTAGCCCGTCGAGTACGATTCCGTAATCGAGGCGATCGCGGTATCACGGCGTATGACCTGACGGGTGAAAGCCTCGAGCTGGTACGACTTGAGCGCATCGACCCACCGTTTCTTGTTTTCGATGACAAGCCGCATGATGCGGCGCCCGGGATCTTCATCCGTGACGATGATTTCCGAGAGCTGGATCGGGTACGGTTGCAGCTTCACGTGCCGCTCGACCGGTCCATCGATGGCAAGGTCAAGTGTATCGGTCCGGTAACCGATGAAACTGATGAGAAGACGGTGGGAGCCCTGCTCCAGCGAGAGCCGAAAGGAACCCTGCGCGTTGGTGATGGTCCCGCGGGTGGTGCCGGCAATGCGGATATTGGCCGCGACTAACGGCTCACGCGTCGTCGAATCCACAACGGTACCATACAGTGTGTGGACCTGGGCTCCGAGGTTTGGAAGGATGGAACAGAGCAGCGCGAGGAACAGGAAAATCCGTCGATTCATAAGCCTCTTCAGCACGTGGTGGAACAGCGACCTGCAACGATACGGAAATCCCGGAAGGGTGTTGCAGCAACAATCCGCCGCCGGAGCAGCGGGTCAGTTTCTATCCCTGCCTACTGCGGTGTCCGCACCGTTTCAAAACGATGCAGGACCTTGGTTTCCCCATGGGAAACACTGCTGACGATGGCAACGTCACCGTCAAGTTCCAGCAACTTTCGCTGGGCGATTTTCTTTGCCTCATCTTCGGTCTTAGCCACTTCATGGTACAAATTCTTCGGAACATCGAGAGTTTTGGTAATGAGAACGCGGTATGTCATGCAGCTCCTTTCAATTTTGTTTCTCGAAACAAACGAATTCACTAGAGGCCATCTCAAAAAACGCCTGTAAAAGTCATTGCGAGGGCCGGAGGCGCACTACTGTAAGACGCGTAGCGTCTTACTATTTGGAACTATGGCGAGACGCGACGAAGCAATCTGAACTTCACAGATGAGCCGGCTTGGATTAGATTGTTCCGCACTTTGGAATCCCGCTTCTATGCGGAATCCAGAAGCGGGACTTCACCCCGATAAATCGGGGTTCGCAATGACGATGTTGCTTGTTTTTGAGACCGCTT
>DKJQ01000011.1 GCA_002454845.1 Ignavibacteria bacterium UBA6688 | reverse complement strand
TCAGAAAGTCCCCATTCTGTACAGGTGAGACACTTCCCGGGTGAACAAGTGAGAGAAAGATTGAATAACTACAATAAATTGTCTGGCAGAGCATTTGCTAGTATTGTGCATGCTGAGAGTGACTGAGCAAACAAAGTAACGGAATGACCATCTTGAGATTGTGATAGGGCGCAAGCGGTTTTGGTGTCCCACGTCAAGGTCTGCTTGACATTCAGGGTCGATTTCTGTAGACTTGTCCACGGCTTAGTGCGCGTTCGAAAGCCAATCATTATTGATACTCTTAATGGCGGGACAAGAAACGTATGAACAGCGGTCAAATGATGCTCGTTGTGGGCGCTTTTACGATGTTATCCATCCTGGCGTTGTCCTTTAACCGGACGATGTTCAACTCCATGACCCTCGGTCTTGAAATGGAAGCAACCCTCAACGCCATCTCCATTGCGTCGAGTATGATGGACGAGATCATGTCGAAGGATTTTGATGAAGAAGTGACAGGGGGGCGAAGGGCGTACGAGTTCACCGACGTTACACTCCCGGCGAACCTGGGGACGGACACCGGTGAGTCGATCAGCGGAACGGACAGTTCGTACTGGAATGGGAGTGCGTTTACTGATTTCGCCTCGAAACTGACCTTCGACGATATTGATGATTACAGCGGGTATACACGGCAGGTGCGTGATCCCCGACTTGGAATATTCACCGTTCTGGATTCCGTGCACTATTGTGATGAAACATCGCCTTCAACGATGCTCGGAACTCGCACGTTTTTCAAGCAGGTTACCGTTTACGTGAGTCATCCGAATCTGCCAAAAGCAAGTATGGATGACGCAGAGTCGCTCCCCCTGATCATCAGGGACCTTGCTATCTACAGGAGATTCTTTTAACCGGAGGCAGTAATGGCTTCAATGCTAGACATGGTCGGCTCGGCCATCATTTTCGGGATCCTGATTCTGACGGTGGCACGCGTCCAGGAGAACCTGAATTCCACCATGTACCAAAATACCTTCAACACGCAGACGCAACAGCTGGCGATCAACATTGCCCGCCAGATGGAGTACGATTTTACCAAGATCGGTTACAGGATCGCGATGACGAGTCAGAAGATCTTTCATGCCGACTCGACAAAGATCGCTTTTAGAGGGAGCCTGACGTACGGTGGAACGGTCGATTCGATCATCTATCAACTCGGGGATCTCGATACGACCAGCCAGAACCCGCGGGACTATCGCCTCCTCCGGACCACCAATTCCGGGACCATCTCCCAACGCATCGGCGTCGTCGATTTCCGACTTTCTTATTTCGATACAACAAACACAGCGATGACACTTCCAATCTCTACGCTGGCTGCATTCAATGCAATACGGTCAGTGAACGTCCGTGTCCGGTTCGAGAGCCTCGAACCGGTTCAGCAGGCCTTCCAGGATTCCGCCACCTACTTTGGCGTGAACTGGGAAAAGCTGATCTATGCGAGAAATCTCGGCGGTCTTAATCTTCGATAGACCGTATTTAACTTTTTGTTTGAAGGAAACAGCTTTTTTTTCACCACCGATGGCACACGCCTGTCCCAAAGGGATGGCTTCGCCACGTGCCGAAACATACTGCGAAATTACTTCGGCGTGTGCCATCAGTGGTCAAATAAACTCAGTATCTACGTTAAACTTGAGGAAATGATATGGGACGGACAGCACTCTTTCTCGTGATGGGCGTTGGGGCAGCCATGGGGTACATAGGCTTCCAAATGTACGGGTCAAGCCAGACGGCGATGGAGACCCAGTACGCCTATCTCAAATACGTCAACGCGCGCAACCTAGCCCGAACAGGCGTTCACGCAGCCTTGCGGTACTACGACAGGGAGAATGTCGCCCCCGCGGAAGGCGTTACGACCAGTTTCAACCAGGGAACCTACAGGATCGATAGTCTCAGGACCAGCGGCGACACGGTGAGGATGGTGACGACCGGGGCCTACGTGGAATCGACCTACACCATGCGGCTGACCCTCTTCCGGACAACCCGACCGTTTCCCGTCGTCAATGGTGCGATGGCCATTCGGGCGACACCCCTGGATTTTACAAGCAATGGGAAGGCCACGATTGACGGACAGAATTACAGCGCCGACGGGACGACACTTATCGGAAGCGGCGACAAGACCGGCGTCGCTACCTGGACTTCGGCCGATTCACAGGAAGTCGCGAATGAACTGCCGGGCAAACTCTTCGGCAACCCCGCCGTCGCAACCGATACAACGACGGCCAATCCGGCCGATTATATGGACGAGTACATTGCCAATGCAGATATCAACTACGGGCCGGGAACCTACGCCAGTGTCGTCTGGGGATCGGCGGCCAATCCCCAGATCATCGTATGCGATGCCGGAAACGACACGGCGAACTTCAAGGTGAAGTTCAGCGGAAGTGTCGAGGGGTGGGGGATCCTCGCTGTTCGGGGAAACCTCGAGGTGACGGGTAACTTCGATTTCCATGGGCTTGTCGTCATTTATGGAACAAACAATGTGATCAACTTCACATCGTCGGGAACACCCCAGATCATCGGCGGACTGATTATCGCAGGCAACGCGGGAGTGTCAGTAACGTTGAACGGTGGCGGATCGGATGGGGCAAAAGTCAAGTACAGCAGTGAGGCATTGGACCAAGCGCGTAACATCGGTCGGTTGCGGTACTACACGATCCTCGACTGGTACGAATAACTCCACTCTCCATTGTTTACTTCTCCAAACAAGAAAGGCATCCTCGCGGATGCCTTTCTTGTTTCAACTTCTTCATACGGTGCTTCCTGAACCTACTCGTCTTCCACCGTGGACGAGATCACCTCTTCGAGCGCCGTGAATCCCTCCTTCATCCGCTCCATGCCGGAACGGCGCAAGGTCCACATTCCATCCTTCGAGGCCTGATCGCGAACCGCATTCTCGTCCACCTTATCGCCGGCGTTCAGGATAATATTCTTGATCGCCTTGCTGAAGAATAAAGCTTCGTGAATAGCCGCTCTCCCCTTCCAACCGCCGCTGCACTTGTCGCATCCCACCGGCTTGTAGAAAGTGTGAGCCTTGAGGTCCTCCTCTGTGAACCCGAATTTCAATAGGTCGCCCTTCTCATCATCATCGATCGGAGCCTTGCAGATCTTGCATAGGGTCCGGATCAGGCGCTGGGCCACGATGATGTTAATGGCATAAGCGATCAGGAAGGGTTCGATTCCCATCTTGTAGAGACGCGCAACGGCGCTGGGAGCATCGTTCGTGTGCAATGTAGAAAAGACAAGGTGACCCGTGTTAGCCAGCTTGATTGCGGTTTCCGCGGTGATCTTATCACGCATTTCACCGACCAGGACGATGTCAGGGTCATGGCGCAGGATACCCCGGATAGCCTGCTCGAAACCCATTTTGGGACCGATTTTGAGCTGTCGCGCTCCCTTGATGATATACTCCACCGGCTCTTCAATCGTCAACACATTCACCGTCGGGTCGATCACCTGGTAGAGAGCCGCGATCAACGTGGTCGATTTACCGGAACCTGTCGGTCCGGTGAGGATGACAATCCCCTGAGGTTTCTGGATTGCTTTGTAGAAAAAGGCCCGGGCCGGACCCTGCAGTCCGAGTTTCTCCAGGTCGGTGATCACCTTGCGGTCGTCCAGAACGCGGATGACGATGCTTTCGAACTTGTTCTTGTATTCCGTCGTCACGATGGGCATGATCGAGACGCGGAAGCGCAACTGGTGCCCGTCCACAGTACGTTGGATAAACCCGTCCTGTGATGCCTCGCGTTCGAAGCGGTCGACATTCTTGGTTCGGTCCTTCACCACCGCGAGCACAGCTTCCGGCAGGGTGTTTTCCTGGCAATGCCAGACCTGCAGGTTTCCATCGACGCGGAACATGAAATTGGTCTTATTCCCCTCCGCGGCAACGATATGGACGTCGCTCACGTCCCTGCGGACAGCTTCCACCAGGCATCCCTCAAACAGGTTGACCAGGGCGCTCTTGTTGATTTCGGCTTCGAGTTCGTCCTCATTGACCCCCTCGTCATCCTTCCCCGCCCCTTCGTCGATGTTCATCGTTCCGTCTTGCAGCATCTTGAGGAACTCGTTCTGAGCCGGGGCGACTTTCTCCATCAGCCCCTGAAGGTCTTTCAGGCGCACGTAGCAAATCTCGTATTTCTTGACGTTGAAGCTGCGGGCAACGATTGGAAGGTTGCGGTCAGTCGGGTCGGCCGCAATAATGATGAGCTTGTCCGTCTGCCGTTCATCGTATTTAAAAGG
>DKJQ01000241.1 GCA_002454845.1 Ignavibacteria bacterium UBA6688 | reverse complement strand
CTGGGTGTTGCGAGCACGAAGGGCACCAGTGCGGGAACGATCGACATCTCGAATGCGACCTCAGGCAGTGCGGTGGATATCGTAACAGCGATCTCCCTTGGAGCGGATGCGAACCAGGGAATCACCTACACCTTCTCGGCCGATGCAAGCGCCGGTACCCTGGTAGCGACTTCCAAGACTGTCACATTGACCTTGACGAACTAACGCCCGCTTTGATGAGATGTTCCCGTGCCGGCCGGATGCTGGCACGGGACTTCATCACGGAAGGAATGAAGACCATGAAACCGAATCCAATCCTGAAACGAATACCAGCGGTCCTGCTTCTCGCCCTCCTCCTCGGGGTCATGTCACCCCGGACGATCGAGGCTCAGGTAGTCAGTGCACGACAAATCATAACGCTGGAGGTGCATGAGTTGAACGTCATCGACGTCAACATGGAAGCTCTGACTCTCACCATTCATGAGGCGGATGTTCGGGCTGGTGTGCCGCTCCCCGCAATAAACTCCGACGGCGCGCTGTTTTGGATGACCAATGGTGAAAATAAGAAGATCACCGTTGCCAGCAACAATGCAGCCCCGCGGTTCACGCTCAAATTGTTGGCTGTTGATATCCAGCAATCTGCAGGCGTTCTTCTTCCTGAGATATCGCTGAATGATGCACAAACAAAGGACTTTATTGTCGGTGTTTCCAGAACCACCGGCCGTTGCCAGATTCGCTACACAGCCTCAACCCAGATTAGCGCAGGCGTGGGGCGGGAGACCTACATCATCACCTACACCATCACCGGCGGCTAAGAAGATCCCGACCCCGGGTTGAAATTCATCGACGAACGAGATATATTGTATCATATCGAGGCAACAGCAGTGCCCACACCCCAACCCAGAATGACACTCCACTCTTGTATACGCTTATTGATAGTGTTGCTGTTGTTCTGCAGCCTGTCCCGGGTTGAAACAACACAGGCACAACCGACGGACAATCATACCGTGACGGTCACGGTTGCGACCATCACCGCGTTGCAGGTAAGTTCGGGCAGTGTGAACCTGTCGATCACCGGAGCCGGGGTCGTTGCAGGCCAGGATCTGATGACGACGGTGGACGAAAGCACGAATCTTGTCTGGGGGATCAACAGCGCCAACAGGAAGATTACTGCTCAAACGGGTCTTGTTGCGCAGAACTTCACGGTGCGGGTTCTGGCGATAAGCCCGACGCAAGGGAGTGCTGCTTCAGAAGTGACCTTGACGACCGCAGCGGCCGATTTTCTCCTGAACGTGGGCCGGTCGTCTGGTTCTTGTGGGATCCGTTACACGGGACTTGCCCTCGCTTCACAGGGAACAGGGAGTGACTCCCACACCATCACCTTCACCGTGACAACCCAATAGCAGGACCAAGTGATGCCCAGGTTTCTCCATTCAAGAATTGTCCCAATCATCCTCCTTCTCTTCCTTGGAACGGTTGAAGAGCTTGCCTCGCAATCGATCACGTTGCAAGGAGGTAATCAGACATTGGGTATAACCACGGGGCTGGCCGGTTCCGAGCCGGTTGCTGTCATCAACACTGCCTCGTCAATCGATTTTACAAAAGCGAATGTCATCCAGAAGGTCACGGTACAGACCAGTTGTCTGGGACAGCGCTTTGGTCTGAAGGTGGTGGTAACAAGCACAACGCTCGGAACGCCCGCCGCGGAGGTTACCCTGACGAACGGCATGCCCGCGACGGATCTCGTAACCGGTGTCCCCAAACGACCACCGGGGCCCAACAATGGCTCATGCTCTCTCCTCTATACGGCTTCCGCAACATTCGCGCAGGGGAATAGTGCGGAACTAGGGAATGATGTCCACACAGTCACCTACACCATCCTAGCTCAATAAGGTATTTCATGAATCGACTTCCCTTACTACTTTTTGTTTGCGCGTTGATGATGAGCCCCGCGTGGGCTCAGCTTTCTGTTATCGGGGAATTAAGTCAGGACCGTGATGCCCGGCCTGGTGAAAAGTACGAAGGCCTCATTATCGTCAAGAACGACACGGACGAACCGCAGGAAGCGAAGGTGTACCAGACCGACTATCTGTTCTATTTCAACGGCACCAACGATTACGGAGAGCCGGGTACCATGCCCCGGTCCAACGCGCGTTGGGTGACGTTCAGTCCTGCTTCTCTCATTGTGCCCCCGCAAAGTTCCGTTTCGGTGAACTACACCGTAACGGTTCCCGCAGACATCAAGGGGGAACCGGTCGCCGGTTCGTACTGGAGCATGTTGATGGTCGAAGGAATCGGAAAAGGGTCTGCGGAGTCGACACTCCCACCGGATCCGGGCAAAACACAAATGGGGATCCAGCAGACGATCCGGTACGGCATCCAGCTTGCAACGCATATTGCGCAGACCGGCGTCAAGAAAATCAGCTTTCTCAACGCACAGCTTGTCACGAAGGATGATGGGGGAATGTTCCTGCAGGTCGATATTGAAAACACCGGCAACCTCGGCATCCGCCCCGAGGTGTACGTGGAGTTGTTCAATGCGGGCGGGACTTCGGTGGGGAAATATGAAGGAAACAGGTTCAGAATGTATCCCGGAACCTCCGTCCGGCAGATGATCAATCTTTCGAAGGCTCCCAGGGGGGAATTCCGGGCGCTGGTCGTAGTCGACACCGGTGGTGACGATGTCTTTGGGGCACAGTACACAATCAAATTGTAGAGACCTGTCGTGAAATTGGACCGCTCCAACAATCCGGTTTACCACCGGATTTTTTTTGCCTGTCTCGTTCTTGGCTTCTTCTCGGGGGCCGTGGGGCAGGACCGCCAGGGGATCGAGGTGAGCCCCGGCCTCGCGGAGCGTTTTTCATCGCTTCCCGGCAGACTCTTGAACATAGGGTTTCGCGTCTCGAATACCTCGACTTCACGACACACGGTCACGTCTCAGCTTGTACTCCCTTCCGGATGGCGCAGTCTTGTCCGCGAAGATGCGTTCGAACTTGCGCCCAGGCAATCGGATGTCCGGCTCTCCAACATTTCGATCCCCTCAACCTCCTCCGCAGGTGATTACCGTGTCCGCTACGTTGTGAAGGATCCGGTTTCCGGTGCAACCCTCGCAGAGACGTCCGTGACTGTTGAAGTCGTTGCCGTACGGAAACTGGAAATCCGTGCTGTCGAATCCCCCCGGTTTATCATCGCGGGAGAGGATTACACGTCTGAGTTTCTCGTTACAAACAGGGGAAACGTTAGCAGCAGGGTTCGTATGACCGTAAGAAGCAGTGCGGGGTTCCGTGCAACCCTCGATTCCACACTCCTTCGCCTGGGTGCGAGGGAATCGCGTTCGGTCAAGGTCAGGGTTCAGACGGATAAGGTGCTCCCGGAAAAAGTTCTGGACTTGCTGGAGGTTTCCGCCGAGCTGGATGGGGACAGTACGGCGGTCGGGCGAGCCGGGAGCGCTGTGGAGGTGATTCCTCGACTCTTTTCACAATCTGGGGATCGTTTTTTTGAATTTCCCCTCATGGCGAAGATCCGCCTTGCCGGCGAGGGAGACAGGCGCGGGTCCCAGATAGAGATTACCGGCGCCAGCACGTTAACGGAAGGAAGGCCGGAACGGCTGGAATTCTCCATCCGGACGCCGGACCTTCAATCGAAATCGATCCTCGGCCAGAGGGACGAGTACCGACTGACGTTCCGCGGCATCGGGTATGAGCTCTATGCCGGCGACCGGAATTTTCACCTTTCGCCGCTCACAGAGTACGGACGCTACGGGTTCGGGGTAGGGGGACAGGGGACATGGGGGAATGTCACCTCCGGTGTTTTCATGAACGAGGCCCGGTTTCTCTCCCCTCGGCAGAGACAGCAGGGAGCATTTCTGAATTATCGTGCCGGCCAGGCTGGGACGTTCGGATTGAACTATCTCCATCAGAACGAGGGGGGCGGAAGCGATGTTCTTTCCGTTCGCGCTCTTTCCTCACCATTTTCCTCAACCGAGCTTGACCTGGAGTACGGCATTTCGAGAGCGAGCGGCCTTCGCGACGACGCCCTCTCGCTTCGCCTTTCGGGGAACGAGCCGTGGATTGCGTATGATGCCCGTTACATCGATGCCGGGCCGCGTTACCGTGGTTATTTTCGCGACTTGAAATTGAAGACCCTCACGTTAGGACTTGAGCCATGGCGGCACCTGCGTTTGGAAGGGTTTGTTCGGGATGAGGAACGAAATGTCTCGCGCGATTCGCTGCTGTTAAGTGCGCCCAAGGATCTGTACTACCAGTTCGGTATCGGCTACCAGGACAGGGTTTCCCTCGCATATCGTTCCGGCCGGCAGAAGGACAACCTTGCGGTCGAAGGATTCAGCCGAAGGGAGGACGCTGTTCAGGTTCGTGGAGGGTACAGCATGAGCGTGCTCAGCCTGATACTCAACGTCGAAGCAGGCACCCAGCAGGACCTCCTTGCCGGATCGAAAAACCCCTTTGAGCGTTATTCGATGTTCTCGAACCTCAGGGTTAGTCCCGAAATGAGTTATAACCTCTCGCTCGAGTACTCGGAGGAGAAGTTCGACTTCTCCCGGGGAACCCAGAGGCGATTGTCCTACAGCCTGGGAGGCTGGATGCTCCTGTTCTCCCGCACACAACTGACGGCAAATTATTTTACGAGCAGGACCGTTTCCTCACTTACACAAACGTATCACCTGATCGATGTGATGCTGGATCACGCGTTTCCGTGGGGACACAAGGTCGTTCTCAGGGGAAGGCATAACGCTTTCACTCCGTCTACGGTGGAAGACAGGACCGCGTACATGGTCGAGTACGCGGTACCCATCGGCATCCCGATCACGCGGACCCAACGCGCAGGGATCGTCAAGGGGAAGGTTGTGGATGTTGAAACGGGAAAGGGAATAGAGGATGTCCTGATCTATGCAGGAGCCGTTGTCACGGCAACGGATGACGAGGGGTATTTCAGTTTCCCGTCGCTCAAGCCGGACAAGTACTATCTCTTCATCGACCAGACGAGTATCGGTCTCAATCGTGTCCCGACCCAGCCGTTGCCCATGGAGGTGATGATCCGCGGTGGTGAGGACGTCGACTTCGATATTGGCGTCACGAGGAGTGGAACCGTGACGGGGATTGTCCGGTTGTTTGCGTTCGCGGAAGGTCTCTCCGATACCGGAAGCGTTCGTTACGACGAGCGGGGGGGACATCAGGGGGTCGTTCTCGAGCTTGGTAATGGAACTGAAATCCAAAGGCGCGTCACGGACAACAAGGGGCGGTTTGTCTTCAGTGACGTCCGGCCGGGCGCGTGGACAGTGACCGTGGTCGATGGGAATCTCCCCGAGTATCACTTCGTCGAAAAAGAGGTGCAGCACGTGGAGATCAAGCCGGGTGAATCGGGTGAGCTTGCATTCAAGGTATTGCCGAAGCGAAGGCGAATCCAGATCCTCCAGGAAGGCCGTGTGATCGAGGCGGTGAAGCCTGTGGAGAAGGGAAGACAAGTACGCCCTGCCGCGAAACCTGCGGTGAAAGAGAGCCCGGTACGCCCGGTCGCGAAATCTGCGGTGAAAGAAAGCCCGGCACGCCCGGTCGTGAAACCCGCGGAAAGAGGGGTGCAAGTACCCTGGGCCGCGAAACAATGTATAGTGGGTCCCTACGTTCAGGGGAGTGGTTTCCTGATTCACATCTCAAGCTGGTCGACAGAGAGCGGAGCCCGCGTGGCCGCACGTGAAGCGGAGCGGCTCACCGGAAGAAAGGGAACCGTGGAACGATTGTCGTCGAACAGGTTCCGGATTAGATTGACGGGCTTCAAGAACCGGGAAGAGGCGAACAGGATCTGCGCACAGTTGCAGTCGTTGAAGTAACTCAGGTTGGATTCCTTAAGCCATCTCGGAATACCCCGACCCGAAGGGTCGAACAAGAATAGAATAACGCAACCCGCGTGACGATACAACCCGATGGGGTTGTATCGATTTTTGAACCCTTTCAGGGTTCCATCGCTTTGTTGGTGGCTTGATATTCGTGTTGAACCCCTTCGGGGTTTGGTGTTCAACGAGCACTTTTTTGGTCCAGCCCACGCAAACAACCAAGTCATGGTTGCATCGACACAGCCATTGGTTCATGTCGCTAGAGACCTGGTCGAAAAGTATTGCCACCAAGACACCCCGCCCGCCTGCTGCCGCAGGCAGTCGGGCGGGTAAGACACAGCCAGAGGCCTACTGATGAAGCACGCGAAGCGTGCTACAATTTGGATCTACGTTAATCTTATACTCATCGATTATGCGCAGATCCAATTAGAAGGATGCTAACGCATCC
>DKJQ01000159.1:12589-17246 GCA_002454845.1 Ignavibacteria bacterium UBA6688 | reverse complement strand
AGAAGAATTGAGCTTCCTGCAAAACGTACCCATTTTTGCTGATCTCCAGGAACCCGAGTTGAAGAAAATTGCCAAACTCGGAGTCAGGAAGAAATACAAAAAGGGAAATATCGTTGTCCTGGAGCAGGAAATGGGGGCGGCCCTGTTTGTCATCGTCATGGGCAAAGTGAAGATTGTGCGGACCGATGAGGATGGCAGGGAGGTGATCCTTTCGATCTTTGGACCGGGGGAGTTTTTCGGTGAGATGTCGCTTCTGGACGGGCTGGCACGGTCGGCAAGTGTTGTGGCGCTCGCGAAGACCGAGCTGTTTATGATTCATCGACGGGACTTCCTCAAGCTTCTCCACGAACATCCCCAGGTGGCGATTTCCCTCCTCGGTGAACTGACCTTGCGTTTGCGCAAGGCGGATGGTCAAATAAAAAGCCTCTCGTTAAAGGACGCCGCGGGTCGGGTTGCGAACGTCATCCTGATGCTCGCCGATGATATCGGTGTGTTCCGCAAAGGGAAGGTGGAGATTGATGAACTTCCGCTTCAGCAGGACATGGCCAATATGGCCGGCACGTCGCGTGAAACCGTTTCGCGGATGATTCACCAGTTCATCAAAGAAGGGTTCCTGGTGATGCAGGGGAACAAGCTCACCATGAACGATTACGAAGAGTTTCGGAAACGTCATCTGTAACCCGGTTGCTGGAACGTGGAATGATCTCCCCGCTCCTCGAACGGATGACTTCCAGATCATTTCATGCCCCTCCGCTCCGGGCTGTCGTCGTCGGGCGCTCTCATTGAAATTTCTCATGTCGAACTACCAACCACCAAGCATATGGCACAGAGTGTGGAGACTGATAACCAGGGAGATGCCGCGCATGCTACCGGACCTGATTCTCCTTCCTCGGCAGGTCGTCCAAGTACCAACGGTTCGGACGGCCGTGCAGACCTGCATTCCCATACAACACATTCCGATGGATCATTAACACCGCTCGAGTTGGTCCGGAAAGCGCATACTGCAGGCCTTTCCGCTCTTGCCATCACCGATCATGACAATGTTGGAGCGATCGACGAAGCGATGGAATGGGGGAAGAGCATAGGTGTGGAGGTGATCCCCGGGCTGGAGTTGAGCGTCACCCTTGGCGAGAAGGATGTTCATATCCTTGCCTACTTCTTTGACCACAGGAGCGAGGTCTTGCTCGACTATCTCTCCTTCTTCCGACGGGAACGGTTCAAGCGGGCAGAGCGGATTGTGGAAAAGCTCAATAAGATGAACGTCTCGATCACGATGGATGCGGTCTTGGGACAGGCGGGGATCGGATCCGTCGGACGACCTCATATCGCGAATGCCCTCCTCGACGGCGGGTACATCGATTCCTACCAGGAAGCGTTTGAGCGGTTTATCGGGATGCACGGACCGGCCTTCGAAAAAAAATATCAGGTCAACCCCGGCGAAGCATTCAAGTTGATCAATAGTACAGGCGGACTTTCCTTCCTGGCCCACCCGGGCCGGTACACTACCGATGCCGAGCTTTCCGAGCTCATTAAAGCGGGTCTGGACGGTATCGAGGTGGTGCACCCCTCTCATGACGAGAAATTGCAGGAGCATTATCGGAGCGTGGTCAACCAATACTTCCTGCTGGAAAGCGGCGGCTCCGACTACCATGGCGGGAAGAAGAACGACAACCACACGTTCGGCTTCTTTACGGTGCCGATGCATGTGGTGGAGACCATGCGAAGCAGGCTGTTTTCCTGATAACCCGTGAATAAAGGTCGACCATCGGTTCGAAGGGCAGGGAGTAGAGGGAGGAACTATCGGTTCGCCATCGTTGTCAGCCGGTTCAACGATGCGGTTACGGAAAAGCTTCTTGCGGGAGCCATGGCCTGCCTCAGGGAAAACGGTGTTCCCGGAAAGAGTGTTGGGGTGTTTCGTTGTCCCGGCGCTTTCGAGTTACCCCAGGTGGCAGCCATGCTCGCGCGCCGGAAACGATGGGACGCCATCATCTGCCTCGGGGCTGTGATCCGCGGCGCAACCCCCCACTTCGAGTACATCTCGGCAGAAGCTGCGCGGGGGATCCAAAACGTGGCCCTGCAATACGCCATCCCGGTCGTGTTCGGTGTGCTGACCACCAATACCGAACGACAGGCGTTTGAACGCGCAGGGGGAAGGCATGGGAACAAGGGATGGGACGCTGTGGTGACGGCAATGGAAATGACCGATCTTGTTTCGCAGATACGACCCGAGTCTGGAAAGAGCAAGCCATCGAAGAGAGGACGCCGCGTCGATTGATGTGGCAGTGATAGGAATGAGAAGAATTTGTGCGATCGTTATTCTGGTAATCCTCAGTTGTTCCCCGGTGCTGAAGGCGCAGCAGAGCCAGATCGACCTTGGGCGCTGGAAGAATTATACCGACATGAAGGAAGCACGCTCCGTTGCTGTCCGGGATGACAGCCTCTGGGTTGCCACTGCGGGGGGACTGTTTCTCTATGTCACGGCGGACCGACACATCACGAAGTTCACCAACTCCGAGGGGCTCAGTTCCAACGACCTCACGGCAGTCACCATCGACGGGAGCGGAAAGATCTGGGTCGGTTCCTCCGACGGGTTTCTGAATCGGTACGATCCCTCCACCAATACGTGGGTGGAGATCCGCGACATCAAGGATTCGCCCCGCATTCAGAAGGCGATCCGGACACTGTTCGTGAAAGGGGATTCGCTGCTGATCGGCACGGATTTCGGAATCTCCGTCTTCCTGGTGGAGCGGCGGGAGTTTCGCGATACGTATGCAAGTTTCGGGTTTGCGACGCAGGCGAAGGTCCAGGGCATCGTCGTACACGAGAACCGAATCTGGGCTGCGACCGACCTCGGGGTGGCAAGCGCTCCCCTGACCGCCCCCAATCTCTCTTCACCCTTATACTGGCAACGGTTCAATGCAACGGAGAACCTTCCGTCAAGCAACGCCACGGCAGTGACTGTGTTCCGGGACACCATCGTCGTGGGAACGGCTGCCGGCGCAGCCTTCTTCAACGGGACCACCTTCCAGCCGATGAATTCCCTTCAAGGCAAAGCCGTCGCTGATTTGATACCACGCCCGAACGTTCTCATGGTACTCTGGAATGAAAGTGCCTCGCTGTCTTTCGGCTCTCTGGCAGGTCTCCGGGATCCCATCGCCATCATTGCCTCCAACCCGCAGGGAACCGGCCGGCGCCTGGCCCTCCAATCCAATCCGCCGGCGGTCTGGGTGGCAACGACCTTCAACGGGATTGCGAGCCCGAATGGTGCTCAATGGGAAACCATTGCACCGAGTGGCCCGCAGTCGAACCTTTTTATCAGTATTGCGGTCGATTCTTCCGGAGCGCTCTGGGCCGCATCCGGGATCAGCGAGAGGGGACGTGGATTCTACCGGTTCGACCCGAATAAACCAGCAACGGAGCAGTGGAAAAACTTCACGTGGGAGACCCACCCCATCATGGGGCGGGGCCCTAGCGACAACGCCCGGAACGATTATTACAAAGTTTCTTTGGGACAGGGAGGCTCTGTCTGGGTGAGTTCATGGGGGCGTGGCGTTGTGGAGGTGAAGAAGGATTCCATTCTCCGGCGCCTGGATCATGCAACGATTCCGATGCTCGCGGGGTCCGTTTCCAGCGATCCAGCGTTTGTGGTGATCGGGGGAGTTGGTCCGGATTCGAGAGGGAACACCTGGATCGCCAACCGAACGGCTGTCAATGGCAACCATCTTGCCCAGATCATGGGAGACGGATCGGTGGTGTACCGAAATTCCCCTTCTTTGGGGATGTTCACGAATATTGTGGTTGACCAAAACAACACCAAGTGGGTTGCCGGTTCGGAACCGCATAACCTTGCAAAGACCGGGTTGTATTTTTTTAACGAGGATACGCTTGTTTCCAACACACGAGCCACAGGGGGATGGGGGTGGATGTCTGCAGGGGATGGTTTCCCCGCTACGACCAGCAACGACGTTCTCTCGCTCGCGGTGGACAAGGATGGAGATGTGTGTGTCGGGACCGAGAGCGGAATGATCCTTATTCGCGAGCCGCGGAATCCCAAGTCCTCCACTACCACAACCGTGGTTATTCCGTTGCGTCTCCAGGTCATTCAGGCGATCGCGGTGGATGCCCTGGACAACAAGTGGGTTGGCACCAAGGAAGGGGTGATCGTCATCAATTCCGACGGCACGCAGGTGGTCGCGCAATACACCGTCCTTTCCACAAACGGAAAGTTGATTGACAACGATGTCCGTTCGATTGCCATTGACCAACAGCGCGGTGTCGTCTACTTTGGGACGGAAAAGGGTCTGTCCAGTCTTGAGATCCTGCCTGTCCAAACGGAGCGATCCCTCACATCGCTTGAAATCGCCCCCAACCCCTACATCATCCCGACCCCGTCGCAGCTCGTCATTCGAAACCTGGTGGAAGACAGCTCCGTTAAAATCCTCTCGGTGAGCGGGACGCTGATCAGTGAGTTCCGTGCGCAGGGTGGTGGTCGCGCGTTCTGGGATGGGAGAACCCTGGGGGGAGAATATGTTGTCTCAGGAGTCTATTTTGTCGTGGCTTTTGCCGAAAATGGAAATCAATTGGGAACCGGAAAAGTGGCCGTGGTGCGCCGCTGATCCGGGGCGGACGACACAACTTTTCACTTTTTACTACAGAA
>DKJQ01000159.1:0-12577 GCA_002454845.1 Ignavibacteria bacterium UBA6688 | reverse complement strand
GCTAACTCACCATCACTCACCTCGAAGGGAGGTAGTACTATCTTGGAAACCACTTATAAAGACGAGATCTTCACCAAGCGTGTGCGCGCAGGGAAGAGGACGTACTTCTTCGACGTCAAGTCTACCAAATCGGAGAAGGACTTCTATATTACCATCACGGAAAGCAAGCGGGTTGGCGAGGAAGAGTACGAGAAGCATAAGATCTTCCTGTACAAGGAAGATTTTGAGAAATTCCGGGACGCGCTCGATGAAACGGTTGATTTCGTCCAAGGGAAGCTCCTTGTGCTGGCAGCGGAATCCGGGAATGGTGAAATGACTACGGAGAAGCCACTGTAATTTTGCAGCCATCTGATTCCCAGCTTCTTTGGAAAGGCCTGCGTACCGGCGAGTATGCGGGCTTTTTCAATTCCGGCAATGAAATGAGGGAGGAATTTTCCCTTGACTCTCTTCCAGCTTCTGACTATATTTTGGCGGTTTTTTATGAAAAATTTGCTCTTTTTTGATTGAAAGCAAGGGTTCTGAGCATTTCAAGGGGAGCGTAACAGCACCATGCCCGTAAAAGCGAGAGCTGGTGAACCGGTGAGCACACTCAGCCTTAATATCTCAAACCTCTCTGAAGGTGTCCACCAGCGAACTCTTGAGGCAAGCCCTGGGGAGGTCGGGCTCGATGGGCGATTTTCCGGGCCTACCGTGGTTAGCGCGACGCTGGAGAAGACAAGCCGCCAGCTGTTCCTCACGGTTGAATTCACAACCGAGGCTGTGTTCACCTGCGACCGGTGTCTCGAGGAGTTCCGGAAGGAACTGGGGGGGAAGTACCAGCTTGTGTATGTGACCGACGAACGGGCGCAAGCCGGGATTGAAGACGATGAAGTTCAGCTCCTCTCCCCCGACGCGAACACCATCGATTTGACCGAGGATGTCCGGCAGTTTATCCTGCTGGCCCTCCCACAGAAGACGCTTTGCAGGGAGGATTGTGCGGGGATATGCCCGGTCTGCGGAGTGAATCAGAACCAGACACCATGCGATTGCGAGGTTGGAGAGACGGACCCCCGTTGGGAGGGGTTGAAGAAGCTTTTGGGGGATTAAAGGGTTATCATCCGCGTCGGTTGTACCGACTGTCATTTCACCAGAAAATCCGAAGCACTGAAAGAGGTCTTGACCAATGCCAAATCCAAAACGACGCCACTCAAAATCGCGCAGCAGAAAGCGCCGCACGCATTACAAAGCATCCGTTCCGGCAACGGCGGAATGCCCGAATTGCCACGAACAGAAGCTTCAGCATAGAGCGTGTCCGAACTGCGGTTTCTACAACGGACGTTCTATCCTCATTCCGAAAGAAGCCTGAGCTTTTTAAGACTTCCGCCTTATCCCGCCCCTCACGGTACGGTTCCGGCAGCTTCACTGCTTTAGGAACCGTGGAACTGAACGAGCGGGATTTTTTCCTCTAAACGGGATGTATCTTTGCCCCCGTGGGACGGAGGGAACGCAATCAAAAAAGCTGCTGGCCGCCACAAGGTCTGCGAACATTCTTGGCTCAACGTCTGAAAATCGTGCTGGATGCAATGGGGGGGGATTTTGCCCCGGTGAATGAAGTCGCCGGCGCCATCCAATCCCTTCGCCAAACTTCGAATGCGTTCGAGGTGATCCTGGTTGGCAGGGAGAAGGAAATCCGTGATCAGCTTGCCCGTCACCAGACCGAAGGCCTGGCTCTCTCGGTGGTGGATGCCGATGAGGTGATCACGATGGAGGATTCCCCCACCGCAGCGCTCAAGCAGAAGAAACACTCTTCACTTGCGGTCGGGATGAGCCTCCACAAGGAGGGGAAGGCGGATGCGTTTGCCAGCGCCGGGAATACGGGGGCTGTCCTTTCAGCCTCCACACTGATCCTTGGCCGGATCAAGGGAGTCAGCAGGCCCACGATCGGCGCGTTTATGCCTTCAGAGGCGGGCGTGTGCCTCCTCGTCGATGCCGGCACGAACGTCGATTGCCGCGCCCGTCATCTCTTCGAGTTTGCGATCATGGGCAGCATGTACGCGAAGGCAGTTTTCAGGTATGAAAACCCAAAGGTTGGGCTCCTGAATGTGGGGGAGGAGAAACTCAAGGGGACGGAGGTGGTGCAGGAAGCCTACAAGCTGCTCGAAACGAGCTCTCTGAATTTCATTGGAAACGTTGAGGGACGGGATATTCTGAAGGGCAAAGTGCAGGTTGTCGTGTGTGACGGGTTTGTGGGGAATATCGTCCTCAAGTTCGGCGAGAGCGTGCCGGGATTCCTGAAAAGCCGCCTCAAGCAGTACGCGGCGGGAAACCTGCTCAGGACGGCCATGGTAGCCATCGCCCGCACACCCTTGAAGCGTTCGCTGCGGGATATGGACTATGAGGAGTTCGGCGGTGTCCCGGTGCTGGGGGTGAATGGCGTTTCCATCATCGGCCATGGAAAATCGACTCCGAAGGCAATCAAGAACATGATCCTGCGCGCGGCCGAAGTTGCAAAGTCGCAATTGAGCAGGCATATCGAAGACGCGATGTCCGCTGCCTTGCCGGGAGGAACTGCTCCCGTTGAGGCGACGATCACATCGGAGCATGGAAACCAGAGACTATGAGTAAGCGTAGAGCAACGATCACCGCGGTTGGCCATTACGTCCCGGAGAAAGTTCTTACGAATTTCGAGCTGGAAAAAATGGTGGATACGAACGACGAGTGGATTCGCTCCCGTACCGGTATCCGCGAGCGGCGGATCCTCGAACAGGGTGCGACGTCGGATCTCTGTGTGAGGGCTATCGAGCGGCTGCTCCAGCGTCGTAAGATTGAGGCGAGCGAGATCGATCTCATCATTGTCGCCACCGTGACACCCGATATGTTCTTTCCGGCCACCGCCTGTATCGTGCAGGATCGCATCGGGGCCACCAAAGCCTGGGGTTATGATCTCTCCGCCGCGTGTTCAGGATTCCTCTACGCACTCGTCGCCGGCTCCCAGTTCATTGAGTCCGGGACGTACTCCAAGGTTCTTGTTGTCGGCGCGGACAAGATGAGCAGCATCCTCGACTATACCGACCGGAACACTTGCATTCTATTCGGTGATGGAGGGGGAGCCGTCCTGCTGGAAGCATCGGATGATCCCGACTTTGGGATCATCGACCATCGGTTATACTCCGACGGTTCCGGTGGAGCTTATCTCTATATGAAGGGGGGAGGAAGTCTGAACCCCGCCACGCATGAGACTGTGGACAAACGAATGCATTACATCTACCAGGACGGTAAATCGGTATTCAAAGGGGCCATCAAAGGGATGGCGGATGTCTCGGTCGAGATTCTCGAGCGCAATAACCTCAAAGGTGAGGATATTGCATGGCTCGTCCCTCACCAGGCGAATCTCCGCATCATCGACGGCACGGCGGACCGCATGGGATTGGATCGCTCCAAGGTCATGATCAACATCGACCGGTATGGCAATACAACGGCGGCGACGATTCCGCTCTGTCTCTCCGAATGGTGGGAGGCGGGCAAGCTGCAACGCGGACAGAAGATTGTGCTTGCGAGTTTTGGCGCAGGGTACACCTGGGGGTCCGTACTCATAAACTGGTCGCTGGAGAGTCCGAAGGGTTCCTGAAGACGCCATGAGCATGATTGCGTTTGTCTTCCCTGGTCAGGGCTCCCAGTATGTCGGGATGGGGAAGGATTTGCATGAGCAAAGTCCTTCAGCGAAGGAGCTTTTCCGCAGGGCGGACGCGATCCTGAACATCCCGCTCAGCCGGCTCTGTTTCGACGGACCGGAAGAAGAGCTGCGGCAAACGAAGAATACACAACCCGCGATTTTTCTCCAGAGCGTCATCCTGGCGAAGTCCTACAGCGGTCCACAGGCGGGCATGGCGGCGGGACATTCCCTTGGCGAATATTCTGCACTCGTGTACGCGGGCGCATTGACGTTTGAAGACGGACTCAGGCTGGTTCGGTTGCGCGGGGAATTGATGCAACAGGCCGGCCTCGATCGTCCGGGGACCATGGCGGCGGTGATCGGACTCGATCCGGGGACCGTCGTCGAGGTCTGTGAGAAAGCTTCGGAGGCGGGGATCGTCCAGGCGGCAAACTTCAATTCGCCGGGACAGATCGTCATCTCCGGTTCCGTGCCCGGCGTGCGGCGAGCGATGGGGCTTGCCAAGGAACGAGGGGCGAAACTCGTGAAGGAGTTGCCGGTGAGCGGAGCGTTCCATTCTCCGTTGATGGAATCGGCGCAGAAGGGATTGCAGGAAGCATTGGAGAACACGCCGGTGCGGGACGCCTCGATTCCGGTGTACGCCAACGTGACGGCCCAACCGGTTCGGGATGCGGGCGAAATACGACGGCTTCTCCTTCAACAATTGACGAGTCCCGTTCGATGGGAGGAATCCATGATGGCGATGGCGGTGGACGGGGCCGCGACCTTTGTCGAGATCGGTCCGGGAAAAGTATTGCAGGGCCTTGTGAAACGAACCCTGCCGAACGTTTCCTTGCAGGGAATAGATAAGTACTCTGATTTACCATAAAGACATTCGATGCCATCACTCCAGGATAAGATAGCGCTTGTGACCGGCGGTTCCCGCGGGATCGGCAGAGCCATCGCTCTTGCACTTGCCAGTGAAGGGGCACACGTCGCCATCACCTATCGCAGCGCCGGTTCGGCGGCTGAAGAAGTGGTCAAGACAATCCGCGCGATGGGGCGGAACGCCTCCGGCCATCAGTCGGATGCAAGGCAGTTTGACGAGGCGCAGAAGGTGGTGGATGTAGTGGTCAAGGAGTTCGGCAGACTGGATATTCTTGTCAATAATGCGGGGATCACGAAAGACACCCTGTTGATGCGTATGAGTGAGCAGGACTGGGACGATGTGCTCGACACCAACCTGAAGAGCGCGTTCGCGTTCAGCAAAGCGGTATGCCGTCCGATGATGGGGCAGCGGGAGGGACGGATCGTCAATATCAGCTCGATTACCGGCGTTATTGGGAACGCAGGTCAGGCGAACTATGCAGCCTCCAAGGCGGGACTCATCGGTCTGACGAAAACACTTGCAAAAGAACTTGCTTCTCGCAACATTCAAGTCAATGCGGTCGCTCCGGGTTTTGTCGATACCGACATGACGGAAAAACTGACCCCGCAGCAAAAAGAAGCCCTGATAAACCTCATTCCATTGAAACGAACCGCAAAGCCGGGAGAGATCGCCAGTGTTGTCGTCTTTCTCGCATCGCCTGCCTCAAGTTACATGACGGGACAGGTGCTGTGCGTCGATGGCGGAATTGTCATGTAACAACCTTCACTTCAATCACACTTCCTTGAAAGGAGTATTCGTATGGCAGATATCGAGAAGAAAGTCAAAGAGATCATTGTATCCAAGTTGGGAGTTGATGAAGCGCAAATTACGTCGGCGGCTTCCTTCACCAACGATTTGGGTGCGGATTCTCTCGATACCGTCGAACTGGTGATGGAATTTGAGAAAGCGTTCAACGTCCAGATTCCCGATGAAGACGCCGAAAAGATTACCACCGTCGGTGATGCGGTAAATTATCTGACGTCGAAGATTTCCTGACATTCACATTGACTCAGTGTTCGGGCGGGACCCGGTGGTTCGCGTCTCGTCCTTCACATCATGCCCGGTTGTACGGGCAACAAGGAACTTGAGCCATGGCGTTCAATGGACAACAACGAAGAGTCGTGGTAACCGGCATGGGAGCGGTGACGCCGCTCGGATTGACGGTTGAGGAGTTTTGGAAGAATCTGCTCGCGGGAAAAAGCGGAGCGGCTCCGATCACCTGGTTCGATGCCAGTGACTACGACACAAAGTTCGCATGCGAAGTAAAAGGGTTCGACCCATTGGTCTTCATGGATCGGAAACTCTCGCAGCGTTGCGACCCCTTTACGCAATACGCGCTCGCAGCCTCCGAGATGGCGATCCGGGATTCGGGCCTGAACCTTGAGCAGGAGAACCGGGAACGGATCGGCGTCGTCGTGGGCTCAGGGATCGGCGGGATGTGGACCTTCCATCGCGCGCAGGAAACCCTCTGGGAGTCGAAGGGCCCGCACCGGATCAGCCCGTTCTTCATTCCGATGATGATCTCGGACATTGCTCCCGGGCGGATCTCCATGCGTTACGGTTTGAAGGGTCCGAATTACGCCACAACCTCCGCCTGTGCAACGTCATCGCACGCAGTCGGGGATGCATTCATCCTCATTCAGCGGGGCAATGCGGACGTCATGGTGACCGGGGGAGCAGAAGCTTCCATCTGTCCGATGGGTATCGGCGGGTTCAATGCCATGAGGGCCCTCTCGACGCGGAACGATGCACCCGAAAAGGCAAGCCGTCCCTTCGACAAGGGGCGGGACGGTTTCGTGATGGGGGAGGGTTCGGGAATCCTTGTCCTGGAAGAGCTCGGACATGCCCTCAAGCGCGACGCCCGGATCTATGCGGAGATTGCAGGTATTGGTTTCACTGCCGATGCGTATCATATCACCGAGCCGGCCCCCGGCGGAGAGGGAGCGGTTCGCTCGATGCGGGCGGCGCTGGAGGATGCGGGTTTGGCCCCGACCGATGTCCAGTATGTCAATACTCACGGCACGGCCACCCCCGTCGGCGATAAGAACGAAACCGCAGCCATCAAAACCGTGTTTGGCGAGCACGCGAAGAAACTCGCCGTGAATTCCACCAAGTCGATGATCGGCCATCTGCTGGGTGCGGCGGGCGCAGTGGAGTCGATCGTAACCGTCCTTTCGGTCTACGAAAACAAAGTTCATCCCACAATTAACTTGGATACGCCTGACCCCGAGTGTGACCTCGATTACATTCCCCATACGGCGCAAGCGCGGGAAATCCATGCGGCGGTCAGCAACACGTTCGGGTTCGGCGGACACAATGCATCGCTCCTATTCAAGAAATACCAAGCGTAGAAGAGTTGCCTGGTGGTCGAGTTGGAGTTCCGTGTGCTGACCGGTCTCGGAAAACACCTCAAAAACCTCTTTCCCTTTCATCCCCGTTCCACCCGTTCCCATCCGGATGTTCAGGCCCTCCTGTCCACTCTCGAAGCGGGAACGTTCGATTTCACCCGTTTCGAAACAACCATCGGGTATCGCCCCTCGAACTGGAAACTTTTTCTGGAATCACTCCTGCACCGTTCGTACCTGCAATACGCGAACAGCGAGTGGCAATCCAACGAGCGTCTCGAATTTCTGGGTGACGCCGTGTTGAATTGCCTGGTCGCCGAACATCTCTATTCCTCCTACCCTTCCATGGAAGAAGGGGACCTCACCAAGGTGCGGTCCCGACTGGTGAACCGTAAGACCCTTGCCCTGCGTGCCCGCGACCTTCGGCTCTCGGAGTTTATGCTCCTCAGCTCCAGCGCCGTGCAGTCACTGGGAAGCGGGTCGGAGTCGATCCTTTCCGATGCCTTTGAATCGCTGATCGGGGCGATCTACCTGGACGGCGGCATTGATGCCGCCCGGGAGTTTCTCCGGCGTACACTTCTCCTCAATAACGCCGTCATTACGTCCGCCCTGATGGACGATAATTACAAAAGCGGGCTCCTCGAGTATTCTCAGGCTCGTTCCCTGGGCGTGCCGCGGTACACGATTTTGCGCGAGGAAGGACCGGATCACGACCGGCGCTTCACCGTGGAAGTCTTCCTTGGCCAGGAAAGTTGCGGGATCGGGACCGGCCGCAGTAAGAAGGACGCGGAACAGGCTGCCGCTGCCCATGCATTAGAAAAAATCAACACTCCACCTCTCATCCAACCATCCCCCTGATTATGAATGTATCGCTTTTTGAGACAAACGATTTCCAAAGCCGGCACATCGGGCCCAACGATCACGATCGCGACCGGATGCTGCAAACCATCGGTGTCGCATCGCTCGACACGCTCATCGCTGAAACCATCCCCGCTTCCATCAGGATGTCCGGGGATCTGGATCTTCCTTCTCCCATCGGTGAGTTTGAATTTCATCGCTCCCTGAAGCTCATCGCCAAAAAGAATATCCTGCTGAAGTCCTATATCGGCATGGGGTACTACGGATGCATCACCCCCCCTGTCCTTCAACGGAATGTCTTTGAGAACCCGGGTTGGTACACGCAGTACACCCCTTATCAGCCCGAGATTTCGCAGGGGCGCCTCGAGGCGCTCCTGAATTTTCAGACCATGGTCATGGACATGACCGGCATGGAGGTCGCCAACGCATCGTTGCTCGATGAAGGGACGGCGGCGGCGGAAGCCATGGCGATGGTGCATGGAATCCCACGCAAGGGGGCGAACGGCTCACCGGCCCGGAAGTTCTTCGTCTCCGAGCGTTGTTTCGCCCAGACCATCGATGTGATCAGAACCCGCGCCCTTCCCCAGGGAATCGAGGTTGTCGTCGGAGACCACGCCACAGCTCAACTCGACGCCTCATTTTTCGGCGCGATCGTCCAATACCCAGCCCAGGATGGGTCCGTGTCGGATTACCGAACGTTCATCGAGAAGGCACACCAGGTGGGAGCCCTGGTCATCGTTGCGACGGACTTGTTGAGCCTTGCCCTGTTGACGCCTCCCGGGGAATTCGGAGCCGATGTGGTCATCGGCAATTCCCAGCGGTTCGGTGTGCCGATGGGCTTCGGCGGACCTCATGCCGCGTTCTTTGCAACCCGGAATGACTACATCCGACACATGCCGGGACGCATTATCGGTGTGTCGATCGATGCGCAGGGGAACACGGCATACCGGATGGCACTGCAAACCCGCGAACAGCATATCCGCCGCGAAAAAGCCACGTCGAACATTTGTACCGCGCAGGCGTTGCTGGCGATCATGGCAGGCCTGTACGCCGCGTACCATGGCCCGCAGGGAATCAGAGCGATCGCCGCCCGTGTCCATCTTTTTGCAAAGGCGCTCGACGCGGAGCTCCGGGCCCTGGGATATGAGCAGCGCAATACCCAGTACTTCGACACGTTGAACATCCGGTCCGACGCGGGAGTGATCAAGAGCGTCCTTGCGCTTGCCTTGGAGGCAGGATACAACTTGCGGGGGGTGGATGCCACAACGGTTGGAATTTCCTTCGATGAAACGGTGACGGCGGAGGATGTTGTCGCCCTGCGCGACCTCTTCGCGAAAGCAAAGGGAGTGCAGCCCGCCGCGGTCGATCTTCTATCGAAGCATGGGCGGGCGGCAGTGGATTTTCCCGAACCGTTCAACCGCACCAGCAGGTACCTCCAACACCCGGTCTTTCACTCCTACTATTCTGAATCGGAGATGATGCGGTACGTGAAGCGCCTGGAGAATCGCGACCTTTCCCTGATGCATTCGATGATCCCCCTCGGCTCATGCACCATGAAGCTGAATGCGGCATCCGAACTGATGCCAGTGAGCTGGCGTGAATTCGCCCATCTGCACCCGTTCGTCCCCCAGGACCAGGCGCAGGGGTACCTTCACGTCTTTCGGGAACTGGAGCAATGGCTCTGTTCGATCACCGGATTTGCCGCGTGTTCCTTGCAGCCCAACTCGGGGGCACAGGGGGAATTCTCCGGGTTGTTGGTTATCCGCGCGTATCATGCCGACCGGGGCCAGAAGCTGCGAACCGTTGCCCTCATTCCCTCCTCGGCCCATGGAACCAACCCTGCCAGCGCTGTCATGGCTGGGATGGAGGTCGTGGTGGTCAGGTGCGATGAGCACGGCAATATCGATGTTGATGATCTGCGCGCCAAAGCCTCGGCGCACAAGGAGACGCTGGCGACATTGATGGTCACCTATCCTTCGACGCATGGCGTGTTCGAAGAAAAGATCAAGGAGATCTGCTCCATTGTCCATGAGCATGGCGGACTGGTCTACATGGATGGAGCCAATATGAATGCCCAGGTCGGGCTGACAAGTCCGTCCCTCATCGGGGCGGATGTCTGTCATATCAACTTACACAAAACGTTCAGCATCCCTCATGGGGGAGGAGGGCCGGGAATGGGGCCGATTTGTGTGACGTCCCAACTGGCGCCCTACCTCCCCGGGCACACTGTTGTGACCACAGGGGGCGCCAAGGGTATTCCCGCAGTCGCTTCCGCACCCTGGGGAAGTCCCAGTATCCTGGTGATCTCCTATGCGTACATCAGAATGCTCGGTTCCCGGGGAGTGACCGAGGCGACGAAGTACGCCATCCTGAATGCGAACTACTTGAAATCGAGACTGGAAAGACATTTCCCGGTGCTGTATCAGGGAGTGAACGGGAGGGTAGCGCATGAGTTCATCCTCAATATGAAGGAGTTTAAGCAAAAGGCCAACGTCGAGGTGGAGGATATTGCGAAACGGCTGATGGATTATGGTTTCCACGCGCCGACCGTTTCGTTCCCGGTTGCCGGCACGCTGATGATCGAGCCGACGGAGAGTGAGTCGAAAGCCGAGCTTGACCGGTTCGCGGACGCGCTGATCTCGATCAAAAGGGAGATCCAGGACATCATCGATGGGAAGGCCGATCCGGCCGATAACGTCCTGAAGAATGCACCGCATACAGCGATGCACGTGACCTCGGATGCATGGGGGCATCCGTACTCACGCACGGCTGCCGCGTTCCCGCTCCCCTCCATCCGCGCCAATAAGTTCTGGCCGTTCGTGGGGAGGATTAACAACACGTATGGCGATCGCAACATCATGTGTTCCTGTCCGCTGATCGAAGAATATGCAGAAACGGTTGCCTGAAAAGACGAAGACCTATGCCCATTGATCAGGACGAAACCCTGCAATCGATCCTTCGGTCCACGCGAACGATTGCCGTGGTCGGAGCGTCGCCGAAGCCCTGGCGGGACAGCGGATCGATCGCGCAGTTTTTGGTCAAGAACGGGTACACCGTAACTCCTGTGAATCCGAACTACGAGGAAGTGCTCGGTATGCCGTGTTACCCGGACTTGCGGTCCCTGCCTGGACCGGTCGATATGGTCGATATTTTTCGCAAGGCGGAAGAAGTGCTTCCCATCATCGACCAGGCGATCGAGGTCGGGGCGAAGACTGTCTGGATGCAACTCGGTGTGGTGAACGAGGAGGCTGCCCGACGCGCAGAAGAGGCGGGGTTGCAGGTTGTGATGGATCGCTGCATCGCCATTGAGTTCCGCCGGTTATGCTCCGGTCCAGAGAGAGGATCGCCTTAGCGATCCGCCGGAGGCCCAATACTATCGCACGCGAAAGCGTACGATTATTTGGAACCGGAGACCCCCGACCGGACCTCCGGACCAGCTTCGTTTTTTTCCGGGGAATGAGATTGAGATCGTGGTGACGACAAGAACGTGATTTCCAATTTTGTAAAAATATCGGCAGCAATTACCCTGTTTTCCTCGCTCGCCTTTAGTGACGATCGGAAGGATACCGTCCTGATCGTGAAGGACATTGTGATCCTTGGGAATGAAAAAACGCAGGAACATGTGATTTTACGCGAGATGTCCTTGAAGGTGGGGGAGAGGATCACCTCGACGGCCCTGGAGTACGACAAGAATCGTATCTACAGTCTCCAGCTCTTTAACAAGGTCGATCTCGACTACACGGTGGAGGGGGAAAAGGCGACGCTGTTTGTGCGAGTGTCGGAACGCTGGTACATTTTTCCGGTGCCCATCCTCGGTTTCAAGTACCGCGACCCGAAAAATTTCTACTACGGTCTCGGGTTCGTGCATGACAATTTCCGTGGTCGGAATGAGAAGCTTGTCGGATCGTTCGCTCTCGGTTTCGATCGGTGGGCCAGCGTATCGTATCAGAATCCGAAAATTACCGATGACGACGATATTTTCTTCCGAGGGTACCTCTCCCTTAGTAAAGTCCGGAATCAAAACGTGTCGCAGGGAATTTACGATCAGACCGTCCATACGGGGGAGCTCTCCCTCGGCAAGCGTATGGGCCTCCATCACACGTTGCTCGGAACGGCCGGATATCGCCGCTGGAAAGTCTCCGACCCCCAACCTGGACGGACTGTGTCCATCACGGGGGTCGACTCGTACGTCACGATTGGTGTGCGATACACGTTCGATACGAGGGATGTTCGGGAGTACGCCACCGAGGGGGTTGAAGCATCGTTGTGGATGACAAAGTATGGGGTCGGGGAGGGAGAGATTGACTTGTTTCGTTCAGGGTACGATTTCCGCGGATTCATCCCGCTCGGGTTTGCCGAAGCCGCACTCGGGGCCAGGGCATTCGGCGGGTTTACAGCCGGCGGAATCGTTCCATCGTATCTGCACTCGTATTTCGGCTACGACGAACGAATCCGGGGGCATTTCAGCACCGTGCTGGAGGGGGAGAATATCCTGGGGCATTCTGTCGAGCTCCGGGTGCCGATCCTCCTTCCCCGCTATGGGACAATTACGAGCATCCCGTTGCCTGCTCAGTTCAGTGTCTGGCGTTTCGGGATGTATGCAGGCTTCTTTGCTGATGCCGGCAAGATATGGTACCGTGGTGAGGGAGTGGGTGGAAGGCCATGGTATTCCGGGTACGGGATGGGGCTGCATTTCCTGTTGCCGTACAGCATTGTTCTTCGAACAGAGTATGCGTTAAACCACCAGGGAGCCGGTCAATTTGTTCTGGACTTTGGAGCGTCGTTCTAATATAGCGTATCAGAAATACGTAGCAT
>DKJQ01000004.1 GCA_002454845.1 Ignavibacteria bacterium UBA6688 | reverse complement strand
GGACGCCGAAAAGGGATTTGAGAAGGAAATTCAGGAGCCCGTATTCCGGATTGTACATCCAGCTCCATACCAGAGCGACAGCGATCATGGAAGAGACAACCGGGAAGAAATAGACGGTCCGGAAAAACGCGATCCCCTTGAGCCGTTGGTTGACCAGGAGGGCAAGCGCCAAGGAGGTCAGGATGGTCGACGGCACGTAGAGGAGGGTGAAGTACCAGGTATTCCAAAAAACGGTCCAGAACAATTCCGACCGGAACATAAGCCGATAATTTTCAACACCAACCCACTCGGGGGGTGTGATGATGTCCCACCGGCTGAAGCTGATCAGCAGTGAACCGACCACTGCCCCTGCAGAAAAAAGCAGCAAACCGACAACCGTCGGAACTAGATAGAGATACGGCTCGGTCACCCGGGCGACGAAGCGCACTTTTTTTAAATATGTGGGATCAAAGAAACGCACGGTCAATCCTCAACGCGGTAACGCTCGATTTTTTCCGGATCGGGCTCGATGCCCAATCCCGGTCCCATTGGCGGATGCACCTCCCGGCCGGGAAATTCAAAGGGCCCTGCGACCATATCGTCGCGAAGGAACTGTGGCCCGTTCAAATCGACCGGAACATCCATCTTGAACGAGGAAAAAACATGGACGCTCGACGTGAGTGAGATCCGTCCCTCGGTCAGTCCGCTTCCCAGCAGAAGCAGTCCTTCGTCGCGCGCCATGGCGGCCATTTTCTTTGCCCAATAGATACCTCCGACCCGGCATATTTTGATCACAAGACCGTTGATCGCTTTCAGTTTGACAAACTGGACGAGGTCGCGCGGCGAATAAATCGACTCATCCAATGCAATCGGAATGCCGGAGCGTTGCACAAGATCGCGGTAGCCGGTAATATCGTTCGCGGCCAACGGTTGTTCAAGGACGTGAACTCCAAAGTTTGCCATCGCTGTTGAAAACCGGACCGCCTCATCAAACTGCCATCCCTGGTTGGCGTCGATCCACAGGTATTTTCCCCCCGCTACCTTCGAGATCTCTTGCACCATCTCAAGATCGATCTCCGGTCTGATGCCGGTCTTCACCTTGAAACCGTGATATCCCTGTTCCAACCCTTCCGCCGTTTGCGCAACGGCCTCATCGATCGTCGTCGCCGACACGACGTACCCAAGCTTCACTCCCGTCGTCCCATCTCCTCCGAGCATAGCGCTCAACGACGTTTTGCGTTTCTTCCCTGCCAGGTCGTGCAAGGCAATGTCGATAGCCGACTTCGCAATCGGCTGTCCGATCTGAACCCCGGGCGCGATCACCGTATCCATAATCTTGTGAATGCCGTCGAGATCGAACTCATCCTTCCCCAGGAGGGCGGGAACGAGATAGATCCGGATCGTCGTGACGACCGTCTCCGGTGTTTCATACGACCAGCGGGGACTCGGCCTCGCTTCCCCCCAGCCGACGATGCCGTTTTCGTCCGTTACTTTTACAAGGATATGCGGCGCACCGGCCTTTGGATCGGATGCCACCCCGCGTGAAAGTTTCAGCATCCTTGCAATGGGAAGAAGTAAACGGATGACTTCAATGGACTGGATCATGGTTACTTTCGTATGCGATTCTCTTGTGGGTTTGAGTGAACGGCTCGATGTCCGTCACCGATAGGCCCACTCGAGCACATTGTTAATGCGGCGCTCCGCATCCCTCGTAAACTGTTCCACCGTTTTTTCCCCCTGGATCATCAACTGGAGCTCGGGGGTCAGGTTGTTATCGCGCCATTCCTGCCAACCGGGACTGAAAAGGGGGAACGATTGCGATTGCGCCAGCTCCACGAGAGCCCGCCGGTTGTACCGCGGCTCCGAATGGAGCCACTCGGAAGACTCGGCGTGAGGACGGTAAACAGGCATCAACCCCAGATACTGGCGATCAATAGTTTGCACGGGACTTTTGGTGATGATCCACTTAAGCAACTCCCACGCCTCGTCGGGATGGGGAGAATTGTGCGGTATCAGGAACGCCATGGAATACCGGCGTGAGAGTCTTTTTCCACCCGGACCTTTTGGAGGGACGGCGAGGTCCCAACGGATCCCCGTTCCTTCGAGGTTGAACGAGCCATGCGAACCGATCAAGTTCATCGCCGCCCTGCGCGAAACGAACGGTTCCCAGGGATTGATGAAGGTGGTGACGTTCGATGCGATCCGGTCGGTGCGGAAGATATCACGGACAAAACGAAACGCTTTCTGCGTCGCCGGTTCGGTCAAGACAGCGCGGTTCCCCTGCTCGTTCAGGGTTCTTCCGCCGAGGGAATAGACAACGGTCTCAAGTCCCGTATAGTGGATGTCGAACTGCAACCCCCATTGCTCCGGATTGCCATCGCCATCCCTGTCGACCGTCAGTTGCTTTCCGGCCTCGAGGAGGTCGGCGTACGTCCACGATGTGTCGGGGTACGAGACACCGGCGGCGTCGAACAGATCTTTATTGTAGAAGAGAACCGTCAGACCGATCGCCACCGGAAAGCCGAACAGCTCGTCGTCCCTTTGCTCCGTCCCCTGCCATTCCCGGAATGCGTCATGATAGAATGCTGCTGTATCGAAATCGCGGGCCACGTACGGTACCAAGTTGCGCCCGTATTTTCGGTGAATGAGTTCCTGGCCGAACCAATCCTCCGCGAACATCAGGTCGGCGACCCGGAGTCCGGAGGCCATCGAGGTAAGTGACTTCGAAACATAGAGGGAGTATGGTGAGGTCTCGAGGACGACGCGGAGGGTGGGGTGCGCCTGCTCAAATGGTTTGATAATCTCCTCTTCCCACAACTTCCGGTCGCGCTCCATCCAATGATAAAGCCGGAGCGTGACCTTCCCATCCTCCTTCGGCGGTTCACCGGAACAGGAGAGGAACATCAAGAAAACAAGTATGGGAAGGAGGATTCTCAAGCGGGTTCACCATCATAAAGCTTGCTCTTACATCCGTTCCTGAACCTTGTCAAACCAGATCTCACCTTTGGGGCCGTCCAAAAGGTTCTAATTGCCTTTAGTACGTCTTGAAGAGTTGATGAATTTCGTTCGATTTCGGAACTCCATCGTGGGCGAGAAGGCTTCTCGCCCTACCCGCCCGACTGCCTGAGGCAATCAGGCGGGCGGGCATTTTGGACGGC
>DKJQ01000349.1 GCA_002454845.1 Ignavibacteria bacterium UBA6688 | reverse complement strand
ATGATCTCACGGACGGCCTGGTCAATGTCGCCCGCGCGGATCAAATGGTCCACGCGTTTCAGGATTTCGCTTACCTTCTTTCGTATGTCATCCCGGGGAGTCAGATCGGCCATACGAATTCCGTATCAGGAGGAGTGTGGGAGAACAGGGGACGGTACCGAAGTTGTGATGGGAGAAACCCAGGCGCGACACGGAGTTTGCCGATGAGCACGTCCGAACGGATCCGGAAGAAGCTGGATGGCAGAAAAATTCAATGGACACCTGATTCTATTGGGGAAAAACCATGGTCAAAGTACACAACTGTTGAGGTAAATGCAAGGAAGGTTGGCGCGCGATTTATATCCGAAGAAGATTCATCCCTTCGAGGGTGATGCAGGAGGAAAAGCGATGTTTAAGGTATTCTCCGCTCCACCGTACCTCTGACGTGTCATCGCGTGCACGCTCCGGCACCTTGCTTTTCACTCCATCGTTGGTGATATTTGTTCGTCCAAAAATGTACACGTTACTCTTCCATGGTGACCTCAAGGTCATGGTTGGTGACGGAAGTGTTCTCCGGTTTTTCAAACGAGTACCTAATTTCAGCGAATACCATCCGCGGTCCATCACAAGGATACGACCATGCAGCGACTCCTCGCACTGTGCCTCATACTCGCTCTCTCCATTCCCTTCTTTTCTTCCTGTAACAAAAAAGGGGACCAGCAGCAAACCAAGGTCATCGGGGTGGCGTTGCTGACGCGCGGACACATTTTCTATCGCGACCTGGAGGAAGGGTTGTTGGCGGAGGCGAAGAAGAACAACTATGAACTGATTATCACCTCCGCGGAATTCGACCTGGGGAAACAGATCGCACAGATCGAGGACTTTATCTCGCGGAAAGTGGACGCGATTATTGTTTGTCCGGTCGACTCGAAGGGAATCGGTCCCGGTGTGCGGTCGGCGAACCAGGCGAAAATCCCGGTCTTCACAGCCGATATCGCGGCGCAGGACGGAGAAGTGGTGTGCCACATCGCCTCCGATAACGTGGCCGGAGGAAGACTGGCGGGAGAATTCCTCGCGAAGGCCCTGAACGGTAAGGGAAACATCGCCATCATCAATCACCCGGCCGTCACGTCGGTGCTGGACCGGGTGCAGGGGTTCCAGGAAGCCATCGCCTTGCACCCCGGCATTAGGGTGGTGGCCGATGTCAGTGGCCAGGGGGTGCGTGACAGGTCCCTGCAGGCAACGACCGACGTCCTGCAGGCACATCCCGACCTTTCCGGCATCTTCGGTATCAACGACGACTCGGCACTCGGGGCCCTCGACGCGGTTCAGCAGTTCAAACGCCCGGGGATCGTCATCGTCGGGTACGATGCGACGCCGCCGGCGGTCGATGCCATCATGAAGGAAACTGCGCTCAAAGCGGATGTGATCCAGTATCCGGACAAGATCGGAACGGCCACGATTGCTATGATCAGGGATTATTTTTCCGGGGTCCCCGTTCCTCCCCTCGTTCCGGTGGAAGTCGGGATCGTTGATAGACTCGCCCTGACCGCGTCCCCTTCCCGCTGAGGTCGATCCCACTCCATGGCCAATCACTCAGATAGTTTCCGGTCAAGGCTTACGGGTGAGCTCGGGATCGGTGTCGCCTTCATTCTCGAGGTCCTCGCTTTCTCATTACTCTCCCCCTACTTCTTCAGTGCGGACAACCTTCTCAACGTCACACTGCAGGCCTCCATCACCGCTATCATCGCGGTCGGGATGACGTTCGTCATTCTCACCGGAGGCATCGATCTCTCCGTCGGCTCTCTTGTCGCTTTTGCCGGAATCGTCACGACCAGTTTTTTGAAGCTCGACGCGCCAGCCGCGGTTATCTTCCCGGCTGCCATCCTTGTCGGTCTGCTCGTCGGCGCCGGTTCCGGCGCACTGGCGGGCGTGTTCATGACGCGGTTCAACATTGCGCCGTTCATCGTGACGCTCGCGCTCATGACGATCTGGCGTGGGGCGGCCTTCATGTATACTGAAGGGCGTCCGATCTGGGAGTTACCCGAGGGCTTCAGCGTGCTCGGCAGCGGCCGCATGCTGGGCGTACCGAACCCGACGATCGTTATGATCGTTATCTTTATCGCGGCACATGTTGTGCTGAAGTACACGTCGTTTGGACGGCATGTGTACGCGGTGGGGGGAAATGTGGAGGCGGCGCGGGTATCGGGTATTAATACGAGGCGGGTGTATGTCTCCGTCTATGCGATCTGCGGTGTGCTTTCCGCCCTCAGCGGCATCCTCCTGGCCTCACGCATCAACTCCGGCCAGCCGAACGCGGGACTGATGTACGAGCTGGATGTCATCGCTGCGGTGGTGGTGGGGGGAGCCAGTCTCAATGGTGGGAGAGGCTCGGTGCTCGGAACTTTTCTCGGGGCCATGCTGATCGCCGTATTGCGAAACGGGCTGAACCTGCTGAACGTCGGCTCCTATGTGCAACAAGTGGTTGTCGGTCTCGTGATCCTGCTCGCGGTGATGCTGGATCAGTGGAGAAGGAAGGGTCAATGAAAAATGAAAAACTAAAAATGAAAA
>DKJQ01000003.1:1374-3064 GCA_002454845.1 Ignavibacteria bacterium UBA6688 | reverse complement strand
GGCGGGGGCGATTGCTTCATGATCTCTTCGATAAGAGCACTCATTTCGTACCTTTCAGGATTTCTTCAATCCTATTCTCGATGTCAATGGCTTTGAACGGAAGGCCCTGGATCTTGTTGAAACCCACCGCAGGAACCAGGTATTTCATCCGCAGCACTTTCACGAGCTGGCCAAGATTGAGCTCCGGAACCAGAACGTGCTTGAACTTGTATAAGATCTCTCCGACGTTCCTGGGCATGGGGTTCAGCCACCGGAGGTGGAGATGAGAAACGGAATTGCCTCGCAGACGGTGACGGGCCACGGCACTTTTAATGGCCCCGTACGTCCCTCCCCATCCGACGACCAGAACGTCGCCCTGCACATCCCCCTCGACTTCCGCAAGCGGTATCTCGTTTGCTATACGTTCAACCTTTTCCGTGCGCATCCTCACCATGAACTCATGATTTTCCGGCTCATAGTTGACATTCCCGGTAATGTGCTGCTTCTCGAGCCCGCCGATTCTGTGCTCAAGCCCGGGTGTGCCGGGAATTGCCCAGGGGCGTGAAAGGGTCTGTTCGTCCCGCAGGTAGGGGAAGAAGCCTTCTTTTTCGGTCCGGAACTTCGGCGCAATGTCCGGGAGTGCGTTGTAATCCGGGATAAGCCATGGCTCCGACCCGTTGCCGAGATATCCATCGGACATGCAGAAGACGGGTGTCATATATTTCAGCGCGATGCGCGATGCATCAAATGCTATCTGAAAGCAATCGGCCGGTGTTGCCGCAGCGATGATAGGGACCGGGGCTTCTCCATTCCGTCCGTAGAGCGCCTGCAGGAGGTCCGCCTGCTCCGTTTTGGTGGGAAGGCCCGTGCTCGGTCCGCCCCTTTGGACATTGACAATGACCAGCGGTAGCTCGACCATAACAGCGAGCCCAATCGCTTCCGATTTCAGGGCTACGCCGGGGCCTGAGGTGGTGGTAACGCCGAGCGCTCCGCCAAAGGAGGCGCCGAGAGCCGATGTGACACCTGCGATCTCATCTTCGGCCTGAAAGGTCTTGACCCCGAAATGTTTATAGACTGAGAGCTCATGCAGGATATCGCTCGCCGGGGTGATTGGGTAGCTGCCGAGAAAAAGATCGAGGTTTGCCTTTTTTGCCGCGGCCATCAGTCCCCATGCAAGGGCCTGGTTTCCCGTGATGTTCCTGTATTGTCCCGGAGCGAGCTTCGCCGGGCCCACTTCATAGCGAACGGAAAATATCTCCGTGGTCTCACTGAAATTCCAACCGGCCTTTAAAACCTTCAGGTTTGCTTCCATGATATCCGGCTTGTTGCCGAATTTCTTTTGGATCCATTCAATGGTCGTTTCCAGGGGGCGGTTGTACATCCAGTACATCATCCCCAGGGCAAAAAAGTTCTTGGACCGGTCGACGAGCTTGCTGGAGAGGTTCATACTCTGCAAGGCAAGTCCGGTAAGCTTGGTAATATCGACTGAGTGCAGGTGAAATCGTTGGAGCGATCCATCCACCAGCGGGTTCGTGGCGTACCCGGCCAGCTTGAGGTTCTTATCGTTAAACCCATCGGTGTTGGCAATGATGGTGCCGCCGTCGATCAGGCTTCCGAGGTTCACCTTGAGGGCGGCCGCGTTCATGGCGACGAGGACGTCACATTGGTCACCCGGGGTATTAATTTCCGTGCTCCCGAAGTGAATTTGAAA
>DKJQ01000003.1:0-1333 GCA_002454845.1 Ignavibacteria bacterium UBA6688 | reverse complement strand
CCTGAAACTCCGAAGAGGGTTCCGGCGGGGGCGCGGATTTCCGCAGGGTAGTCGGGAAGTGTGCTGAGATCGTTTCCGAGGATTGCCGTCGTGTTCGTGAACTGCATTCCAGTCAATTGCATTCCGTCACCGGAATCGCCGGCAAAACGTATAGTGACTTCATCCAGATTTTGAGTGGTTTTTTCAGCCATGACGCGGCAATTTCCTTAAGACGAGCGTGAGAAGTGTCAAAAGTGGCGGAGTTTTGAAGACAATTTATGCATTTTTTCTCGCAAAAGTCAAATAAAGGCGGAATCCGCCCTGATTAAAAGGCACTCATCTGCCATTCCGGAAAATAAAAAGCCCATCCTGCGGATGGGCTTGAAGGTCATAGCCGGTCCGGAGGTTACTCCCGCACCACCCATACCTTGACGTTGCCCGTCACGCCGCCCGGGAATTTCACGGGAACCGTATAAATTCCCAACGCTTTGATGGTGTCCTCGAGCTCAATTTGCCTCTTGTCGAGCTCCATCCCTTTTTCCTTCAGCGAGTCCGCGATCATTTGGGACGTGACCGAGCCGAAGAGCTTGTCTTCCTCTCCGACCTTCATCTGAATGGTGACGGAGACCTTCTCGAGTTCTCCTGCAAGGAGTTCTGAGGCCCGTTTCTCCTTGTCGAGCTTTTTCCCGTGCTGCTTTTTTTCTTCCTCGAGCCGTTTCATGCTGCTCTCGGTGGCCTGGTAGGCAATGTTGCGCGGAAGCAAATAGTTGCGGGCATAGCCGTCCTTCACATCGACAACATCGCCGATCCGGCCGAGTTGTTCGAAATCCTGACGTAAAATGATTTTCATACTCTTGTCCTTCGGTCGTACGTTGAACTCTCAGTTGATTACTTCACCGCATCTGCCACGAACGGCAGGAGCGCCATATGGCGTGCCCGCTTGATGGCGATCACGAGCATCCGCTGGTGCTTCGGACACGTTCCCGTAATCCGCTTCGGGATGATGCGTCCCTGCTCCGAAACGAAACGCTGGAGCTTTTTCTCGTTCTTGTAATCCACGTAGAATTCCTTGTTATCGCAGAATCGGCATGTGCGCTTTTTCCGCACCGCGCCGTTTTGTTGCCGTGGGTTTGGTCGTTGTCGATGAAATGCCATGGTCGTAATCCTTCTCTATGATTGGTGATGAAGAATGATGGTAGTCGAACGTTTTTCCCACAACGGGAAATTACGTCGCATCATCGTCATCATCCTGGACTTTTGCCGTTACCGGGTTGGGTTCCGCGGGCGGGATTGAAGCAGGAGCATCCGCCTTCGGTGGAACAGGTGCTTCGGTCTTGGCCGGTGGTGCAGCTTC
>DKJQ01000083.1 GCA_002454845.1 Ignavibacteria bacterium UBA6688 | reverse complement strand
GCTCGTCCGCGCCCGCAACCAACTGGAAGACCTCAGCGGGATCGATCGTTCGTTTGAGGAGATGAAAAACGAATGTGCCTCGGCAGTTGCCATCATCGGAGAAGTTGAAAAGTTTATCCAAAGCTATAACTCCAAGATCGAGTTCAACCCCGGGCGGCTCGAGGAGATCCGTGAGCGGCTGGGGAGGCTCGCGATGTTGAAAAAGAAATACGGCGGTTCGATCGATACGATTCTCAGCCACCGGGAGAAGATCGGGGGGGAGTTCGCCCTGGCGGAGAACTTTGAAGAGGAGATCCGGAAACTCACCGACCGGATCGAGCGCGCGCGGAAAGTTTGTTCGACTGCGGCCGAGCGGCTTTCGGCGAAACGGCAGGAACTGGTGGGGAAGGTCGGAAAGTCGGTTGTGGCCGAGCTTGCAAGGCTCGGCATCGCCAACGCCCGGTTTGACGTCAGGATCGAAAACAGACCCATGGGCAAAACGAATGGCGCCCATGAACGAGCGTTCGTGAAACTTGGCCGTGAGGTCTACGAAGCCACCCCCAAGGGGATGGACTTTGTCGAGTTCCATCTTTCGACTAATATGGGGGAGGACCCGAAGCCGCTCGTCAAGGTTGCTTCCGGCGGAGAGATTTCAAGGGTGATGCTTGCCTTGAAGACGATTCTTGCCAGGTCCGAGCGCCTCCCGTTGTTGATCTTCGACGAAATCGATGTCGGTGTGAGCGGCCGCATCGCTCAATCGGTCGGCAAGAGCATGATGAACCTCTCCCAGCTTCACCAGGTCATTGCCATCACCCACCTCCCGCAAATTGCCGGACTGGCCGACACGCACTTTGTGGTGGAGAAGGTTGAGAAAGAAAAGCGTACCATGACACGCCTGCGAAAACTCGATCTGGATGAACGCGTGGAAGAGGTGGCGAAGCTGATGAGCGGAACGGAGATAACGGAAGCAGGTCTGGAGGGGGCGAGGGAGTTGATGGGGCTGAAACGAATGAAAAATTAAAAAGTAAGAAATAAGAAGTAGAAAATAAGAAGTAAACAGCCGGAGGCCTATGATCGAGGATCGCGTCAGCGATCCGCTCATTGGACCTGAGCTCGGACAAAACTCGTTATGAATAGGATGGTATGGCGCTGAGTATCTACAACACACTAAGTCGTCAGAAGGAAGAGTTCAAGCCTTTACACGATGGTCGTGTGGGAATGTATGTGTGCGGACCGACGGTGTACAGCCACTCCCATGTTGGACATGCCAAGAGCTACGTTTCCTTCGACATCATCGTCCGGTACCTGCGCTTTCTCGGGTACAAAGTTCTCTATGTCCAGAACATCACTGATGTCGGTCACTTGCTGGATGACGGCGAAGACCGGATGCTGAAGCAATCAAAGATCGACAAAGTGCATCCGATGCAAATCGCTGAGACGATCACGCATAGCTATTTTGAGGACATGGATGCCCTCGGTGTACTCCGTCCGGATATCTCACCAAGAGCCACGGGACATATCATCGAGCAGATCGAGTTGGTGAAGCAATTGCTGAAAAAAGGTTTCGCGTACGAGGTCAACGGATCTGTCTATTTTGATGTGCGGAAGTACAAAGATTACGGCAAGCTTTCCGGACGGTCCGTGGAGGAGATGCTGGAGGGGACGCGGGTGGAAACTCGTTCTGAGAAGCGGACTCCGCAGGACTTTGCTCTCTGGAAAAAGGCCGACGCGGAACACATCATGCGCTGGCCGAGTCCGTGGGGTGAGGGATTTCCGGGTTGGCACATCGAATGCTCCGCCATGTCGATGAAATACCTGGGAGAACGTTTCGATATCCACGGCGGCGGCCTCGATAACCAGTTCCCGCATCACGAGTGCGAGATCGCACAAAGCGAGTGCGCGACCGGACATTCCTTTGCCACCTACTGGATCCATAATAACCTCGTGACGGTCAATGGACAGAAAATGTCCAAATCCCTCGGGAATTTCGTCACGCTGAAAGATGCCTTCAAGAAGTACGATCCGCTTGTCCTCCGCTTCTTCATCCTGCAAAGTCATTACCGGAGTCCCCTCGATTTCAGCGACGAGGCACTGCAGGGGGCAAAGGTTGGACTCGAAAAACTGCTCAACACCGTTCGCAATCTCCGGGCTGAGTTGGCCAAGGCCGGGAATGAAACACGAACGGCACATGTGACGATCGATCTTGCATCGTTCACGTCGCGCATGAGCGCGTCCATGGATGACGATTTTAATACGCCACAAGTCATTGCAATCCTGTTCGACTTTTCGCGTGAGGTCAATACGCTGTTGAACGCCGGGACGCCTTTTACCGCTGCCTCTTTGCAGGCCCTCGACCAGGTCTATCGGGAATTTGGAGGGGAAATACTTGGGCTGATTCCGGAAACAATAGCGACCGGTGCCAGCTCCAATGGAGCCATGGAGGGGGGCCTGATTCAATTACTCATCGATGTCAGGAAAGAGGTGCGCGCACAGAAACTTTGGGGACTGTCCGATGCGATTCGTGACGGTTTGAAGAATATCGGCATCACGCTGGAGGATAAGAAGGACGGCACGACGTGGAAACGCAGCTGAAAATCAAGAAAAAAGATCTCGAAGACATCCCGTTTGTTTTTGGGAGCCACAAAAATTTACAGAAGGCACAAAGTCTTTTGGTGTTCAATTTTGACAGTTGCTATCGCAACTGTTGTAATACGCCTCCGGCTGTGCATTTTGTGTTTCTTTGTGGCTAAATCGCTTTGAGAAAAGCTTATATAAGGGGGTGAGCCTGTGAGAAATCGATGGTTATTTTTGATTCTGGTCCTGATCATCTCTGTCCCTGTCTTCGCCCAGAGCAATGCAGGCGAAGGAGCTACCTATGAGCCGACGATGCTCATCGATAAGCCTACGGCCGGGATGTTGAGCAAGGGTGCCTACCTGATCCAGGCAGGTTTTTTTCAACGGGGCGGTGTGTTAGTTGGTGTTTCTGTTGGATTGTTGGACCGCTTCAGCTTCGGAATTTCGTACGGCGGGACGGAGATCATCGGTTCCAACAAGCCGACCATGAATCCGCTCCCCGGAGTCAATGTCAAGTTGAGACTCTTTGACGAAACCCAGCTCATCCCGGCGATTGCGCTCGGTTTCGATTCGCAGGGGAAGGAACCGTACATCGACGGACTCGACCGCTATACGATCAAATCGCCCGGGTTTTATGCCGTCGCCAGCCAGAATTATGCCATGATGGGAAATCTCAGTGTCCATGGAGGCATCAATTATTCGACCGAACGGAACGATGGTGACAAGGATCTGAATGCGTTCCTCGGGGCGGAAAAATCGCTCGGCTCCAGCGTTTCGTTACTTGCCGAGTACGATTTCGCCATCAACGATAATCACGATCGGGCAATAGGGAGGGGACGGGGATATCTGAACTTCGGACTCCGATGGTCGTGGGGCAAGGGACTCATCGTGGGTTTCGATTTGAAGAATATCACCAAGAACCAGGATAATGTCTCCGTGGGGAACCGGACCCTGCAGATCGAATACGTTAACGCCTTCTGACGTTAGGGCTGATTCCAATTAATCAACTTGTGTTTCTTGAGGCTTAACCTACCACGCTTTGACATAGACCAAAAGCCCCTTCCCCTCCACGTTTTTTGTGTCCCGCTGTTTCTCAAGCGGGATTAGGGGAGAAGGCTACGGGTTATCCAAACAGTCGCACACTGACGCGTGCGTTAATAGTAGGCCTCCGGCGGTAGGGACAAGGGCTGCTGTTACAGACGCTCGAGAGCCCCATCAAAGCAGACCTCACCCTCCGCTTTTC
>DKJQ01000024.1 GCA_002454845.1 Ignavibacteria bacterium UBA6688 | reverse complement strand
GGCAGGGAAGATGGAAAAGATGATGGAGAAGAAGATGGATGACAAGAAGTACTGATTCTTCTGAATCATGGAAAAGGGAGCCCGACCGGCGATCAGCGATGATCGCTGTGTCGGCTCTTTTTTTTTATGGGATAAGGGATATCGAAGCATGAAGAGAATTCTCAAGACCACATTTCTGGTACTCGCAGCGGCGATCTTCCGGGTGGATGATTCGCATTCTCAACAATGGACCAAACTGAACACGGTCTCCCCTCCCCCTGGCCGGCGTCATGCCACCGCGATCCATGATCCTCAATCGAACAGGATGATTCTCTTCGGGGGTGCGACGGAGGGAGGGACGATGAATGATGTCTGGTCGCTTGCTCTTGCCACCCTCACCTGGAGCAACATAACGCCGGCTGGCGGCAATACACCTGCTCCCCGATTCGGACACACCGCGATTTATGATAGACAGAACCATCGGATGATCGTCTGGTCCGGGCAGGGAAGCGGGTTCTACAACGATGCCTGGGCGTTCGATCTTACAACGCACACGTGGCAGGAACTGACCGCCTCGGGTGTGAAGCCGAACCAGCGGTACGGTTCCGCGGCGGTGTATGATCCGGTCAACCACAGTCTGATCATCGCGGCGGGGTTCACGGATGCGGGCCGGTTCAATGACACGCAGTCCCTTCGCCTTGCCTCCAACGAATGGGTCAATCTGACCCCCGCAGGGGCCAAACCGGTTCCCCGATGTCTTCACACCGCAAGCTACGATGCAATGCGTCGAAGGATGATGCTCTACGCCGGACAAAGCTCCGGAGCTTTGAACGATTTCTGGGCATTCGATCTGGAACAAAACCGGTGGTCGGAGGTTTCCGCGGCTGGGACTCCACCCGAGAAGAGGAATGGACACACCGCGGTTTATCTCCCAGCACAACGAGCCATGATGATTTTTGGAGGAACGGGGGCTTCTCTTTATAATGATGTGTGGGTGCTGGAGAACATTGCGGTCGGGGTTAAGGATGACGTCCATCTTCCCCTCCGTATCGCACTCCACCAGAATTATCCCAATCCCTTTAACCCATCGACGACCATACGATTCGCGGTCGATCGGGAATCCTTGGTCACCCTGCAGGTTTTCGACCTGTTCGGACGGATCGTCGCAACGCTCGCTGACGAGCGGCTCCCGGCGGGAACATTCACGCGAGCGTGGAATGCAAGGGGACTTCCCTCAGGTCCTTACTACTACCGCCTGCGTGCGAACGGTTCTTCGCAGACGCGGATGTTGATACTCTTAAAGTGAGTATCACGGAGAGTTGTGCGCGTGGCTGATCCTGGTATACGATCACCGGACAGTTCCCTCCGAGGTGTTACCTGATTTCGTTTCTCTTTATAGGAGGGTACAGACGGACTGCGTACCGTCCAGGAAGACGCCGGCCAGGAGATCTGTTTCGACAAGAACGGCTTCTCAGGTCATGGCTAAAGCCCCTGTTTTCGCTTGTGGTGGTAACCCCACCATAAATGGTGGGGTTACGCGCGCAAAGAGATAGTGTCCAGAAGGATTGAGTTGGAGAGGAAGATCGTGAAGGATATTGAGGGGCTAAGAACTTGAGTTAACCCCGACCTTCAGGTCGGGGTACCGAACCAGGAGCAGTGTGGACTTTAGTCATGATGGAGACCCGGTATGTCTGTGGTGAGAGTCTGGATACACGCAGTATGGGGAACAAAACATCGCGAGCACGTCCTCACCGAAGATGTGCGTCCTGCGGTGATAAACCACATTCTCCATAACGCCAAAAAGAAGCAGATCTACATCGACCGTCTCAACGGTTCCACCGAACACCTCCATTGCCTCTTTGCTTTGAATGCAGACAGATCAGTCGCAAAGACGCTGCAACTTATCAAGGGTGAGGCTGCACACTGGGTCAACGAGGAGCAAGTAACACCGTTGAAATTCGAATGGGCGGACGAATATTATGCCGATTCGGTAAGTGAATCCGACTTGCCGGCTGTGAGGTCATACATCGACAACCAGGAAGAGCATCACAAAAAGCGATCGTTTGCTGAGGACGTGGAAGAGTTTTTACGAAAGTACAACTCTTCGGGTCATGGCTAAAGCCCCTGTTTTCGCTTGTGGTGGTAACCCCACCATAAATGGTGGGGTTGCTGGCGCAGGATACCGGCTGGAACCATCGAGTTGGAGAAGAAGATCACGGAGAATATCGAAGGGGCCAGGAACTTGAGTTAACCCCGACCTTTGGCGAAGCCACCCCTTCGGGGCAGGTCGGGGTATCGAACCAGAAGCAGAGTTGACTTTAGTCATGACTGGAATTCATAAGAAAGCAGACAACATGAAAACACTCGCACCGCTCTTCATCATTCTCCTCCTTCTCCCTCACTCCGCCTACTCACAATGTTCGGATGCAGGAGTATGTACAATCGGCTCCCATCGCCCGTCGGCGAGCCACCATGTTGGCGTGAGCTATACCTATGGAAGAAGCTCCGCGGCTGACGACCTGACGTTTCATTCCGCCGCATTTGAGGGGAACTTCCAACTTCAGCAAGATACAAGGCTTGCCGTAACGGTCCCTTGGTCGACACAATCCGGACCCCTCGGATCAACCTCCGGTCTGGGCGATTTGATCCTTGTGCTTGACCATGTGGTGCTCCGTTCCATGCCCGGCCAACTCAATGTGCAATTGGGGGGCAAGTTCGCAACCGGCGAGGTAAACGGGGATAATCTCCCCCAGTCGTATCAAAGCGGGCTCGGGACGAACGACTTCCTGCTGGGCCTCTCGTACTCATACGATTCATGGAATTCCGCCATCGGCTATCAATATTCACGCGGGAGAAGCAGCAACCCGTCCCGCTTGAAAAGGGGGGATGATCTGTTGATGCGCCTTGGGTACCATGCACCGATTGCATCCATGACCGCCGGCCTGGAGATCCTGGCAATAAAACGACTTGAGGAATCAAGCGTGATTGCCAACACCACGGGACGGGGGGCCGCATTCTTTTCAATCCCAAAAAGTGATCAGTTCCAGGTCAATCTCCTCGGGCGTTTCTTACTCCCCTTTGAAGAGTGTTGTTCCCTCCAGGCGCTGATTGCATTCCCGATTCTGCAACGTGATATCAATGTGGATGGGCTGACACGTGCACTGACGCTTTCTGTCGGATTGCGCGCGACCATCTGAAGAAAGGGAACTCTCTGCGTTGATCCTTCTGCAAAAAAGGGAATGGGGATCATTCTTCGTGCATCACGAATAAAACTCTCCTCCTCCTCCCTCAAAGTCCTCTTGTTCACCGCGACTCCTTTCTGTATATTGATCCCACCATTAAACTACCCTGACGCACTTGCCTGATTCCATTCTTGTTCTTGTCTTCGGTATTCTTACGTTCCTCTCGCTGGCCTTCGGCGCGATGAGCCTCTATTTTGCCGTCCAGAATGCGAAGAAGCCGGAGGGTGAGTTGAAGATGGCCCTCTGGTCGTTCGGGGCTCTTGCGGGACTGGTTTTTGCCGGCATGGCAAGCGCCTACTTCCTGCTTCCCATTCTCTTTCGTCATCTCTTCCCGGGCTGAAAAGCTCCCGTCCGAAAGGACCCGCGTCATGACTTCGATTTCGTTGTTCAAGCTTATCCTGGCTGTCTTCATTTTCTCCACCTTCACCTGTTCGCCGCAGCAACCACCTATTGACAAAAAACAAATGGCCGCGGAGGTGCGTGCGGAGTTCCTCCATTCCTGGAATGCGTACAAGCGATACGCATGGGGGGCGGACGGGCTTCGCCCCATCAGCAGGACGCCATATCAATGGTACAAGGCGCCGCTCCACATGACGGCGCTCGACGCGATGGACACCATGATACTGATGGGACTGAAAGAGGAGGCCGATTCTGTACGCGAGTTCATCGTCGCGAACGTCTCGTTTGATCATGATATTTATGTAGAGAATTTTGAGATCACCATCCGGCTGCTCGGCGGACTGATTTCGAGTTACCAGATGACGGGGGACAAGCGTCTCCTGAATCTTGCGGAGGATCTTGGCACCAGGATGCTGCCGGCCTTTAACACGCCGACCGGAATTCCGTACGTCGATGTCAATTTGAGGACGGGCGAGATCCGGAACCCAAGGACCAACCCCGGAAAAGTCGGCTCGTTGTTGATCGAGTTCGGGGCACTCAGCAAATTGACCGGGAGAAAAGAGTTCTACGACATCCCGAAGCGGGCGGTCGTGGAAGTGTACAACCGGCGTTCCGCCATCGGGCTTGTCGGTACGTGGATGGATGCGAACACCGGGGAATGGCTCGATCCGGACAGTCACCTGAGCGCCGGAATCGATTCATACTATGAGTACCTGATCAAGTGTGCGATCCTGTTCGACGACCGCGATTTTCAGAGGATGTGGGATTCGAGTATCGTGGCGATCAAAACGTATCTCGCGGACGAAACGGCGAGCGGACTCTGGTTCGGTCATGCCGACATGAACACCGGGAAGCGGACCAAAACATGGTTCGGTGCATTGGATGCCTTTTTCCCGGGTACCCTCGTGCTGGCAGGCGACATTGAAACGGCAGCCCGGTTACAGGAGTCGTGCCTGACGATGTGGAACCGGTACGGTATCGAGCCGGAGCAAATTGATTATGTGAAGATGGAAGTCCCACCCGAACCGAAATGGGAGCGATATTTTCTCAATCCCGAAATCATGGAATCGACCTACTACCTGTATCAGGCCACCGGCAACCCGCGGTATCTTGAAATGGGAAAGATCTTTCTCGACAGTCTCAAGCGCTACTGCAGGCTGGATGAAGGGTACAGCGAGTTGAAGAGCGTGGTGACGAAAGAGCGTTCGGACCGGATGGAGAGTTACTTTCTTTCCGAGACGTTGAAGTACCTCTACCTTTTGTATGCCCCGCAAGAAACGCTTGATTTCAAAAACGTCATTTTCAATACCGAGGCGCATCCGATCAGGAAAACGTGGTAGTACCGTACGGGGGGCGGGCAGGCCGTTTTGCCCTGAATTCCTCTGCAGGCTCAACCAACAGTTGCGACAAGTCAAGCAGGGACTTTTGGAAGATGAACTCGCAAGCCGGAAGAAGCACGATCTGCATGAGCAGGTCAGAACGGCGATGGAGCGCATGAACGTGATGATGCAGGAGCTGTTGGACTACTCACGTGGCAAGATCAAGCTCAACTTCCCCCGGGTTCAGATCGGGAAGTTTGTAGAGGGGATGGCGGCAGAGTTTGGTTAGACAGTGTCCGGGGAGTTGGCAGCACCTTTTATGTCTTGATCCCAACCGCCAGAATCGGCTGACGTACAATCGGCGGTAGTGATTCGGTTTTTCCTTCTTTACTCTTTTTCCTCCTCAAAGGGATTTCTGCGGATTTTTGTCCTCTCAATTCGCAAAAAATCAGTTTGGCGTCATTTTCCCCCTGTCTTTATTGAATAACTTCTTATTGCACTTTCCCCTATTGACAATCCTCTTCCATTCCCCTACTTTGCGCGCGAACCTTAAGGATTCCCTTTCGATGCACCGTTTTTGATGGGCTGCTGAAAGCAGATACCGGAAAAAGGTGTTACCTCATTTCGTTTCTTCTATTGAAGGCCTTTCTTTCAAATCAGGAGGAATCAATGGAAAGAGGAACACGTCCACCGGGATTATTCGAGACATCCCGCAGAGAGATGCGGCTGAGAGGACTCAGTCAACAGACGATCAAGTCCTATCAGAGTTGTGTAAGATCGTTTGTGAAGTATTTTTCGCCCCGCCATCCGCGGGAGTTGGATGTTGAGGATATCCGCGCCTACTTGCTTTTCCTGCTTGAGAAGAAGAAGCTTGCTTCTTCGACAGTGAACCAGGTATTCAATGCGATTCGATTCTTATATGTTGAGTTGTATAAGCGACCGTGGACATTGCGGGACATCCCTCGCCCGCATCGGCCAAAGCGGTTGCCCGTCGTATTAAGTCAGGATGAACTGAGGAGGATCTTCGGCGCGAAGGAGAATCCAAAGCACAAAGCGATCCTGATGGTCGCTTATTCCGGGGGATTGCGGCTGGGAGAAGTTGTGCGGTTGAGGCCGGAGGATATTGACAGCGGGCGAGGGATGATATTTGTACGGGGAGGAAAGGGAGAGAAAGATCGCTACACGCTGTTAGGGCAAGCTGCATTAGAGGTATTGCGCGTTTACTGGCGTATGCAAGGGGGAGGAGAGTGGCTGTTTCCGGGGCAACGTGCGGGGGAGCATTTAAGTAAGCGGAGTGCGGAGG
>DKJQ01000147.1 GCA_002454845.1 Ignavibacteria bacterium UBA6688 | reverse complement strand
GGCGCCTTCGAAATAATTAGAAAAAGACCTTCTCAAATTCTCCGGTGTTCGATTGTACCCACTCCGCAAGAAGTTGTATACCTGCCGAAACGCCAATGGCCGGTTCCCACCCAAAGTCCTTCTTCGCCTTGCGGATATCGCAAATGAAGACAGGCTGATCTCCGGGCCGCCAGTCACTGTAGGCAACCTTCAGCTTTTTTCCAAAGAAGGTTTCGAGGGATTCCATCAATTCAAGAAGCGACAGAGTATGGTTCGGCCCGCCTCCGATGTTGTAGACCCTTCCTGACGTAAAATCAATATTTTGAAGGGCAAGATCGTACGCCCGGACGAGATCAGTCGTGAACAACAGGTCGCGTACCTGTTTTCCGTTTCCGTAGACGGTGACAGGCCGCCCAAGTGCCGCGGAAATTGTGAAGTGAGCCACCCAACCCTGGTCTTCAACTCCAAATTGACGGTACCCATAAATGCACGATTGCCGGAAGACGATGGTTTTGAGACCGTAGATCCGTGCATAATCCCGCACATACTGGTCAGCGGCCCCCTTGCTGCAGCCATAGGGGGAGTGGAAGTCGAGCGGCTGCTCCTCCGAACAACCGTACGGCAGGTCCACATACCCGAACCGGTGATCCCCCTCTTGTGTTCGGACGTTTTCCATCCCCCCGTATACTTTGTTGGTGGAGGCGAAAACGAGGATCGGCTTGCTGGTGGAGAGCCGGATGGCTTCGAGGACATTGAAGCTCCCGAGCGCGTTGATCTCGAAATCTTCCCGCGGGTTTGTCACAGAAGTCGTTACTGCCACCTGCGCGGCAAAATGGAAAACAACATCGGCTCTTTCGACCGATTGTTGAAGAAGAGTATTGTCCCTGCGGATGTCACCCCGGACTACCTGAACGTTGGGGTGATTGGACTGCAGCCAACGCAGATTCTGCTCCGTCCCTTTACGGGAGAAGTTATCGAAGACGGTAACGGTGGAACCCTTCCTGAGGTAGTGGTCAGCGGTATTGCACCCGATAAATCCCGCGCCGCCGATAATGAGAATGTTCATTCAAATTCCTTCTGATCTGGACATCATGGAGCGGTAAGCCTCTTCAAGCTCACGCACAAGAATATCTTGATTGAATTGGTTCACAGCCCGCGCCCGACCCGCCACTCCCATTCGTTCCCTTAACGTGCTGTCTCCGAGAAGCGTCATGATCTTTTCACCACATTCTACGGGATTGTTCGGCTCCACGAGGAAGCCGGTCTCGCCATCCACGATCACTTCCGGGATGCCGTTGATGCGCGAGCCGACGACGGGTTTCCCGCATGCCATGGCCTGGATCATAGAGAGACCCAGACATTCGATCGGCGTGCAGGTGGGAAAAACGAAGATATCACTGGCTGCATAGAATGCCGGAAGTTCCCCGTGCGGCTTGCCTCCGGTGAAGAGCACATTTTTGTCAACACCCAGTTCCTGAGCGCGCCGCTTTAATTGTTCCACCAATCCATAGTCGGGACCAACCACAAGATACCTTGCGTTCGGATGCCGATGAACGATGGAGGGCATCGATTCAAGAACCACCTGCGGCCCCTTTCGGGGTCGAACCTGCCCCAGAAAAAGAATCACCGGGGCGTCCCCTAACTCATAGTGTTGCCGGATTGCCCGGCCGTCCAGCTTCGGATGAAAGTGATTCGTGTCGACACCCCAGTACATGACCTGCACGCGTTCCCGGGGCACGCCGATGAATTCCACCTCTGACGCGCAGTGGCGGCTGAGTGAAATAATAAGGTCCGCCTGTTGCAGCACATGCTTCACGAAGCCTTTGTACCGGTCCCCGAGCTTGTCGTGATGAACAAGTTCTTCCTGATGGGGAACCACTTCGCCGAATGTAGTCTGGACGTATTTCTTCTTGTACTTTTTGGCAAGATGTGCTGCGACAAATCCCTGAACCCAGGGATAATCGTATGCATGAATGATGTCGATCGGATGATGGTTCAAAACATGTTCAGCCGCGTCGATCCAGCTCACGACCGACTTCATGGTTTTCAAAAAGATTCCCCTCTCCACGTTTGCGTGGCGAAGGGTCGAAACCCAGAGAGGTGTGTGTTTCAACAGCCGGCTGGCTTTCTGTAAGGGCGTTCCTCCACCATAATGAATATGGACCCCCGACTCTTCGAAGGGGCGGTAAAGGCCAGCCCCGACCGGTTTGGAGTCGATAACGGTGTGAATCGTAAAGTCCCTTTGAGCCAGGTACGGAAGCGCATGGGCCAGGTAGGTTGCCACACCACCAAAAGGGGGTGGAAGGGGGCCGTTAATCAGAAGGAGTCCAATGTTCCTTCGTATCATGGATTTAAAGGTCCGATCGCCTTGCCGATCCGTTCAACATTTTTGTCCCATGTATAATGGGCGACAACGTCCAAACGTGCCCGCGCTCCAAGTTGTTGTCTCAGATTTTCATTTCCGGCGAGTTTCAGAATGAGTTCAGCCAGTTGCGCGGTGTTCCCCGGCTCCATATGAAGGCCATTTTCACCGTCGTGGATCACTTCAGCGATCTGTTCCAACCTGCTTGCAATGATTGCCTTCCCCATCGCCATATATTCAAATAACTTTGTCGGGGAGCCAAAGAAGGCCGTCCCGTCGTCAAACCCCTTATGGGGAGAAACAAGAATATCACAGGCAGCGAGATACCGGGGTGCTTCAGGATGCGGAATGAGTCCGGTAAAGATCATCCGGTCGGTAAAGGCCCCCACGCGCTTCTCCAACATGGATTTCAGATCCCCGTCGCCGATGAACAGAAACGAGATCGAGGAATCGCGTTCACAGACAAGCGACGCAGCGTCAAAAAGCGTCTCCACGCCATGCCAGCCGGTAAAGGTCCCGATGAACCCGACAACCACCCGGTTTCCCAAACTGTACCGTTCCCTGACAAAAGTGCCGTCAATATCGGGATGAAATTCCTCAGGGTCAACACCGTTCGGATTCAGAAGCATGCGGTCCCCGCTGATACCGTAGGGTTGGAACTGTTCCGCGACGCGTTTGGAGATGACGGCGACTTTGGTTGCGGAACGGAGGGCGAGCAGTTCGCAACGAGTGGCAAGGTGCTCGAAGAAAAGGCGACTCCACTTCTTCTTGACCCACACTTCGGAGGCGTTGGCCTCAAGGATGAGGGGGAGATGAAACTTCCGCGCGGCTTCTCCCCCCGCAAAACTAAAGAGAGAGTGACGTTGATAAATAAGTCCCGGACCATGACGCGCAACCAGCGTCCTCAATTTCCTTCGAACGGTGAGATTGTAGGCGATCAACTGAAGCTCGTCAAAGAAATCAAGATCCGGGGAAGGTTTGATCTGAAGCTGGAGAACCTCCGACGGGAGAACTTCAGAAACGGCATCGGAGACATAGACCACTTCATACCCCGCCTTGCAGAACGCCCGTACCATTCCCTTGACATGGCTGATCGATCCTCCTGCCCGCATCGAACCGCCAAGGTCCGTTCGAAGAAACAGCACTTTCTTTGTGCGTGGATGAGGAATGTCTTCCCCTGAGCCACCAGGGGAAAGTCGCAAGAGTCGGAACGTGACGAGCAGGTAGGTTCTCAGGATGATGAATACTCCGGAGACTGCACGCAAGGCTGTCTCACCGAACACCTTTGCCCGGTGAACCTGTTCAAGTGATGATTCGCCGGTCCGGACGAATGCATGGGGCGATCCACTCAAACTGAGCAACAGGTTTACGGAGGAGAGGCTTCTCGGTACTGTTGAGCCATGGAGTGAGGCGATGACCAGATCGCTGCGGCGACTTCGCACTCTACTGAGGAGTTTTTTGAAAGAGAGGCCGGCCAGGTCTTTCTTCCAGAGAACGGAAAGGGTTGCTTGGGGATAGAATTGGCCGATTCGACCCGGCAACTCCTGATCCTCAAACGGGATCAGCAGAATGGATCGTACTTTCGCTGAAATGCTCTTATCAAATAAAAACTGGGCGTTCATCCTGGGCTGCGGGAAAAAAAGAAAGCATTGCTCTTAGAGGAGCAATGAGGCAGCCCAAAATAGTGAAGTTTTGAGGAAATCGCTATTCAACTGCCTCCGCATAACCGATTTGCCAGCGATAGGGCTGGGAGGTAAGGCCGGAGAACCAAAGTCTCAGCGTGTTCCCCTCCTTCAAGGCATAAGAATAGCCAACCGAGGTCGTCGACCAGGGAACAGTTTGAGTAGACGCCAAGATCGGGACCGAACCGACTTGTTGCCAGGCGGTTCCATTCATTGATTCTGCATATCCAAGCGAAAAAGACGTTCCAGTGAGAGCCGTGTACATCATGCGATACCGATTGCCATCGAAGATTACTTGAGGAGCTACTATTCCCCCACTCTCCCACGATAACTGAGATCGGGCCGTCAGGATTTTTCCTCTGTCAGTCCAGGCAAGCCCATCCGTGGAGGTCATTAAAAAGATCTCTTTGGGATTGATGGAGGGAGTTGGACTAACGCTGAAGAATAAGTAATACGTTCCACCGTGCTTTATGACATCCGGGTGCCACGTCGTGGGACGCAAGGAGGTTGCCGGAACGACTGGTTCCGACCGGATAGACCAGAGCATTCCATCAGAAGATGTGGCATACCCGATACCGTTGTGATACTTACTTCCTGACTGTCCCTCAAACCACATTTTAAATACTCCCCCATCATAGAGAACGGTCGGACCCAGCACTCCCTTCTGCATCCAGTCACCCGGTGAACCGGGGTGGATAACGGCCCCTTTTTTTGTCCAACTCATGCCATCGGAAGAAGTGGCATAAGCAATCCAAAAAGATTCCGACCCATTGACACTTTGACTCGTTGCCGTCGCATACCACATATGGTAAACATTGTTAAGCTTCACGATGGTAGGGTCATCGAAGAAAAAATGCTGTGCGTCCCAATAGTCCGGGGTTTGCCGGAATACAGGATTTTGGAGATGCATATTCCATCGAAATCCACTCACCGGCCAGTTAATCCGAATCTCAATATCTCCGGTGGTGGCTGGAACGGGAGTCATATAGATGTCCAACTGGATTGTTTGGCCAACGACGACAGTGAGATTGGCCTTTCCACTATATCGCGACTGATTCAAACTGTCACGGCCTTCAACGGTCAATGACCATGTGCCCGCTGGTATACTCTTAATTTTCATTGTTACGGTATCGAGAGTCGCGGAGATAAAAACCGAATCACGTATTGTCTGAAATCCAGATCGTTCCAGCCGTGCGGCGATGAGTTTTACTTCGGGTGGGATGGAACTCTTGCTAAGAGAGAAGGAAACGGCTCCGGAGGAAGACGTGAGGATAGGATCGTCAGGTTCTACCCCTTGGTCACAACTGAATGAAAACAGAACCAGAAGCGTAGTTACAAGGTGGGTTTTCATGATAATTGTCCCCCCAAAGAGGAATTATTCGCGTGAACCGCAAGCAAGGTAACACGTGGGGAAACAAGAAACAACTGCGATTTTTCTTATCCGCTTTTCCCTTCAATCCACAAGTCGTACCACAATGTCAAATTCAACAACGCCCAAAGCTGCATCCCCTCATCGCGCACCCCCCTGCGGTGATTCTCAAATGTTGCTTTGATGTACTCACGGTTCAAGGCTCCCCGTTTCATCATGCCGGAACCGAGGATGGCGTCCTCCGCAAACGCCGACCACTCTTTCCTCAGCCATTCACTGACCGGCGCGGCAAATCCCTGCTTCTTCCTGTAAATAATGTTGAGCGGAATGATCCCCTCGACCGCTTTTTTCAGGATGTATTTCGGCTCTCCACCTTTGATCTTGTACTTCGTCGGGATCGTCATGGAGTACTCCACCATCCGGTGATCGAGGAACGGGACACGTGCTTCGATCGATGTTGCCATCGAGACCTTGTCCACGCGCATGAGCAGCAACTCGGGGAGGCGGTTCCTGAACTCGAGGGCGATCATCCTCTTCATATAGTCCGCCGACGGATCGCGGCGGAGTACTTCGCGATGCCACCGCGTGGCAAGATCGGTCGCATCGTGAGATTCGTTCGTGTTCTCCCCGCTCAACAGGAATCTCTTATGTGTTTCGGTGATAATGTTCACGCCCCCCCAGAAGAGCTCGTCGCCGGAGGTCGCCTTTCGGATATAATCCAGTTGCAGGTACTTCTTCCTCCTGGCGAGGAACGCGGTGGCCAGCTTGAAGATCGCCGATTTGGCAAAAGCCGGAACCGACTGATACGGCTTCCAGAGCCATTCATACATCCGGAGCTCCCGCAGGTAGGACGGGTACCCCGCGAACTGCTCGTCGCTTCCCTCCCCCACCTGGACAACGATGGTCCCATTCTCCCGCGCAAGCTTTGAAACGAAGTAGAGCGGGATGCACACCGGGTCCCCCAACGGCTCATCCTGATGATGAATCAACTTCGGCAGAAAATCAAACGCCATCTTCTCATCGATGAGCACCTCATGATGATTTGTTTTGAATGTGTTCGCGATCTGTCGCGCGTACTCCAGTTCATTGTACTGCTCCAATTGCTTAAACCCGACGGAGAACGTATCGACCGGCCGGTTCATCAATTCAGCCATCAATGCAACGTTTGTGCTGGAGTCGATGCCGCCGCTCAGGAACACGCCGAACGGCACATCGCTCATCATCCTGTCCTTAATCGACTGTTTCAGGAGTGTCCGGATGGTGTCGATGCACGATTCCTCCGATGTCGGGACCCCGGCATCGAGAAGCTTTGAATGGGGAATCGGCGTCCCGTCGAGGTCGATGGAAGGCTGCCGGCCGACCGGGAGGGGATCCCAGTATTGTTCCTTCCGGATCGCACCATCCTTCCCGACCACCATCATATGCCCCGGCTCTAATTTGAAAATATTCCGGAACATCGTCATCGGGGCGGCACTGACAAGGAAGGTAAGGTATGCATCGAGCGCGTCCTCGTTCAACTCGCGTGAAACTGATGGGTGCTGAAGAATAGCCTTGATCTCGGACCCAAAGATACACTGTCCGTTCACAAACGTATAGTAGAGTGGTTTGACGCCGATCCGGTCGCGGGCAAGGATGAGCCGTTGTTCCCGCTCATCCCAAATCGCTATCGCGAACATCCCGAGCAGCTTGTGAACGAAGTCGGGACCATACTGCTCGTACGCATAGATGATACTCTCGGTATCGCTGCGGGAACGATAGCGATATCCCTTTGCTTCGAACTCTTTCCGAAGGACCTGGTGATTGTAAATTTCTCCGTTGAGCATGATGGCAATGGAGCCGTCCTGGGAGAGCATCGGCTGGTGGCCGGCGGGGGAGAGGTCGACGATGGAGAGGCGGCGGAACCCGAACCCGGCGCGGTGGTTCGGCGAAAGAAATGTCCCGGAATCATCCGGCCCCCGGTGTGCGATGGCATCACTCATCTTGATGAGCAACGCTTCATCGAATCCGTTGGCGGAGTTGCCGTAGTTATAGACGCCGCAGATGCCGCACATGGGGGATTAACGGATCATGAAGGAATAGAGATTTCTCTGACTTCAGTGTAAGGTGCTATCAATAACCTGCAACGGGGCAGAGGGGCCTCGGTGCAGGGGGCCGGAGGCTTATTACAACAGTTGCGATAGTAACTGTCCATTTGGAACGATGTCTTTGAGTGCGACGAAGCAATCTGAACTTCGCGGAAGGC
>DKJQ01000401.1 GCA_002454845.1 Ignavibacteria bacterium UBA6688 | reverse complement strand
GTCAAGCTTTTCAAAATGCCGGTAGTGTTTGACGTGCACTATGCCGATGGGACGGTCGGGACCACGCGGACGTGGGTTGAGCGTGAGACGGAAAAGATCATCATCCCCAATCCTGCCGGGAAATCCATCGCCTTCGTCCTGTTCGATCCCGGAAGTATGATCCTGAAAAAGATCGTGTTTCAGAAATTATTTCAGGAGTTAAGAGCACAATCATGGTCTGCACCCCTCATGATTGACCGGTACGATGCGGTCGTGGGGATGAGACCGATCCGGCTCGATGTCAAGCGTGAAGCACTGGTGCAGGCCTATGAGAAGAATACGTTCCACGCCATCCGGGCAGAAATCGTCGCCCAACTCGCGAACGATCCTCATGCCGCCGCACGCAACCTTTTGAAGCGTGCTCTTCTGAGCCAAGGCACACCAGTCCGGATGAGCGCCCTCACCAACACAACGCCGATCCTCCCGGAGTTGAGAGAAGCCTTCGAGCAATTACTGAAGGACTCCTCTTACGCCATCGTTGCTCTGGCCCTTGACAAACTCTCCTCGGAGTTTCCACAGCATGCCGCCCGCTATCTGGACCTGACAAAGAATGAGCAGGGGATTGGCAATGAGGTCAAAGTAAAATGGCATGAGGTACGGGGAAGGGGGGGAGACGAGGCTTCGATCAAGGCCTTGGTGGGGATGACGGGCCCGTCTCATGAATTTCGCACGCGCGCGAATTCGTTGGAAGCTCTCAAGCGGCTCAACTATCTGGGTCCAGACGTGCTGCCACACCTGTTCGATGCGTTGACACATTTCAACAACCGATTACGCGCACCGGCGACATCGGTGGCGACGTACCTCTCGCAACAAACCGCGTACGCCGACATGCTGAAGAAGTACTACCACGCGCATACCTGGCAAGCGTGGCAACGGGATTTGCTGGATCGCGTGATACGGTAAGGTGATATCAGAACCACTTCTTGGGGGTACTTCGCCGGGAGTACTGTTTGAATTCTCCCGGAGTGTTAAAATTCTTCAGAAGGTTGGAGTGGTAGAAGGGGAGTTCCGGGCCGATCGGGATGATGGACGTATCCACGAGATCGAAGATTTCCCGGACGCGGAGTTGGTGCTGGTGGAGCCTCTGCGTGATGGTAGGGAGAGCCGTTTTCTTGTATATCCCGCAGAGCGGCTGAACCTCTTTCCCCATCTTCGGCACGCAAAGGTCGTGGTTGGTGTGGGAAGTCAGGAGATGCCGTATCAGCCCCTCCGAGATAAAAGGCGTATCGCACGAGACGACGAAGATGGCTTCCGTGTTCAAGTGAGTGAGTGCGGAGTGAATGCCGCCCAGGGGACCGCAGTTCCTGATGATATCAGGGAACACCGGTAGATTCAGGAAGCTGTATTTCACGGGAACGTTGGAGACGACGACGACCTCTTCAAACACGTTCCGTAAGGTCTCGGTTACGTGTTCGATCATGGTCATGCCATCGATCTCGAGGAGCGCTTTGTCCGTCCCCATGCGCGAGCTTTCCCCGCCGGCAAGGACCACACCCATCATGTATTGAGCCGCGATCATTTTCTCTTCCGCGTTTTTCTTCCCTTGACCACATCGTCGATCCAGCTCATGGCTGCCATCGCGGAGGGAAACCCGACGGTGGGGATGGCGAGGAGTGCGATGTGGCGAAGTTCCTCTTTCGTTACCCCTGCCTCGATCGCTTTCCTCGCGTGCGCATGGGCTCCCCCTTCCAGTCTTGCCCCGACCGAAATAGCAAATTTTACCAGGGCCCTGTGCTTGGCCTTGAGCGGTCCGGCCGAGTGAACGGCCACGCCCAGCTGATCGTACGCCTTGGCAATGGCAGGATGATACTTTTGGAAATCGAGAAAGCGGCGGGGAAGCTTTGCCATGCAGTCCTCCTGAGAAAGAAAGTCATTACCCCGCTATGGGTTTGCTTTGCCAACGTTGTTGGGGGTTCCAAAAGATAGGAAAGCATCCCACGATGTGCAAATCGCCTTCCTTCCGCGTGATCATTCCCTGCTACTCTTTTAGGGAATCCAGCCCGGATCAAATCCATCACCCACCACCTACCACCTCGTTCTCAGCATCCCTCCTTTTTCTTTTTCTTGCCCTGGATTGCAGGTGAACTGGAAGGGGGGATTTCAGGCTTTGGCATTGTCAGGGCGGGGATAGGGGAGTTTGTCCCGCTTGCTTGTCCCTGCGGCGTGCCTCCAAAGAATTTGCTTACTTCCTTCATCTTCTCGAACAATGATGCTTGTTCGGGGGTTGGGTTTTCCGGGATAGGAGGGAACAGGATACGGTCTTGCCATTCTTCCAATCCCCCGAGAAGGATATACACTCCACGAAACTTCATGGCTCTCAAGAGTATCCAGGCCTGAGCCGAGTGAAACCCTCCCTCAGAATACAGGATGATTTTTTCATTCCGCTGGATGGGATAATCGCTTAATCCTGCAACGATGACATGTTCCGCTGTCGGAATATGATAGGTTGAGAAGTCATTCGCCGGCCGGAGGTCGATCAGCCGGTAATCAGACTTTCCCTTGATGATCCAATCGGCCACTTCCTCCACGGAGACGTGGTCGATCTCGCGGTCAACGATCATTCCAAGTTCCCTGGCATCAAGGGTCACCTGTGTCCCCTGGTAGGGATTTCCGGCAAAGAGGGCGATAAGGCCAAGCGCGAAGGCGATCAGCGCAAGTTTGCCGTTCAGGCTGAGTCGGGCGAGTTTCTGTTTCATGTTAATTCTCCACGATCTTTGACCCGAGTTTCCTCTCCCCCCATTCTGCCGCGGCAAAAGCCCCAAGTGCCATGACAACGACCGCGAAGACGAGCACACCATAGGGGAGATTGAAGAGTTCAGGGAGCGTCATTTGTCCCATCGGTGTCGCGAAGTAGAAGTCCTTGATCAAGGGATATGCCTCTCCGAAGACGAAGATCCCGGCAATAATTCCGAAGAGATAGACGAGTCCGTCAAGTCGGCCCGTTGAGATCGCGACGCACGAGGTGCCCGGACAGTATCCGCCGATGACGAATCCGATTCCGAGGGTGAGACCCCCAAGGGTCTGCGGAACGATGTATGTTGGACTTACATAGACGAGGGAAAGGTCGACCACGCCCAAGACCGAGAGATAATAGAGACCGATCATCGCCGTAACGATCGCTGTGAACATCACTTTGAGGACGGTCATATCGGTAAAGTAAAACTGTGCGGCGAGCTTCCGTCCGTTGCCGAATCCTCCGCGCTCAAGGAAAAATCCGAATCCGATGCCGATGATGAAGGCGACGACG
>DKJQ01000179.1 GCA_002454845.1 Ignavibacteria bacterium UBA6688 | reverse complement strand
TCGTAGGAGTTGAATTCCTTGTTCGAATCCTTGGATCGCCCCACAACGGTCGTGATTTCATACCCCCAATTGCTCCGGAACTGCATGTTGAATCCGAGAACTGCGGAACGGTCCGTATACGAGTCGATTTTCTCATAGTTCAGCGAAGGACCGAAGTAGAGCAGCATCTCGCGAATCGCCCCTTCCTCAAAATACCACCGTGGACCGGTGATCGCCGTCAGTTCTCCGGTTCCGCGCCATGGAACAAACCCGACCTGGTTGATATCGAAATTCTGACCGATGTACCGCCCGCGTGCCAGGGTGATCCACTGCTCTGAAAACATGGTGAACCCTGCCGACCCGCCAAAATCTCCCTTGTCGTTCACGAACGACCGTGCGACCTGGTACGAAAGCTGCCATGTCGATCCGCGGAAGGCACCATCGACATCGAGTACGCCGTAATCGTTTGTCGGCGTGTGCTTCCCGACGAACAGAATTCCGATACTGGAATTTTCAAAGATCTGTTTCTTCACCCGCGCCGAGGCAAAATACGCCCTCTCTTCACGTTGCACCAGGCCATCGAGCGTATAGTCCTCTTCCCCCGTCATGGCGAGGAACCCGCCGTACTCCCATTCATCGATGCGGCCGAATGCTTTTGTGCCGAACAGGAGCGGGACCTCCGTGCCGTTGGGGAGCTTCTTGCCAATCCGCCGCGGGTAAAACAATTCGAGAGGTCTGTAAAACCCGGTATTGCGCTGACGACCAGAGGGCATGAAGATTTCATTCCCCTCCGTAAAGAAAGGCCGTCGCTCGTCGAAGTACGACTCGTAGCGTGATATGTTGAAATTGAACGGATCCGCTTCGATCTGTGCAAAGTCAGGGTTGGCTGTCAGCAGGAAGGTCAGTATCTGGGATGGATTGTAGAAGATGTCGATCCCTGCGTTTGGCGTAACGTCGTACGACCGATCGCCGAGATACGTTGCCTTGGAGACGGCGACGGGATAGACCTCGAGGTTCAATCCTTTGACGGAAGGCTTGAACTCCTCGAACAGAAGCGTTCCAAACTTCGAGATGCGCTGTCCTTCATTGGCTTCATAGGCGCACCAGTAGATGTCCTCCGTGGCTACCGGCATCCACCGGTCGAAATCCATCCCCCATTGGGTCAGCCGCTCATCATACTGTATCGACTTGTACGGGATCTCCATTTCAACGACGAATCCCCAATCGTACACCTTCGAACGCGCGAACCAGATCCCATCCCAATTATAATCGCGGTTGCGCGCGTCGTCCAGGAGCCGCGAATCGCTCCGGACTCCCCCTGCACTGACGGCAAATTTATAGGCCGTCCGTTTATCTCCAAACGTATCGATCATGAACGAAACCACATCCCCGGCAAAATCATCGAGTTTGCCGGTATTATCCTGGATATTCGCCCTGTCTTCATAACACACCATCAAACAGTACAGGTTTTCCTCCGTTGTCAGTACCTTGGCGACGGTTTTCCGCGAGGGGTCCTTTCCGGCATACGGCTGAAGTTGAACAAAATCGGAAACGGAGTCCGCATCACTCCACGCTGCGTCGATAACGCCGTCAACAATAATGGGAGAGAGGGTCTTTTTCAGGGTCAGGACTTTGGAGGGGGATTGTGCAACAACGGAGAGGGGAACCGCCAGCAGAATAATGGCTGTGACAAGTTTCATACCGATTCCTTGACCATGATGGGTGGGAGACTATCAGACTCTTCATAGACGGAGAAGGCTGCCAGAGGTTGCACATGGGAAGGCACTTTCACCCCTTTTGGGCAGCATCGTATCGGGGAATCGCAGCAACTCATCGCATGCGACACACCCCTCACGAAAAGACGGCAGAGAGGTCGACCCTCACCTCACATTTGGGAGGGGGCGGACTTCATTGTGCTTTAACGGCGGAGTGGAGGCAAAACCGGCTCAGGTGCAACACCATTGCGTTGCTCAGATCCCAAGGGGGTGCTGTAGGCGCGGTTCTTGAAGCGCGCACCTCACTCCCCTCTTCCAGAGCCTTAGGAGCGCGAGAAGGATCGGGGGTGTGCAGTCTGAGCCGTAGCACTCTGCTCCGATGATACACCCCTCCCAGTGCTCAGATCCGAAGAATGGGAGAGGCTTACCACCCACCAAGGGTATAAAGAAAGACCCGGATTCGTTCGACACGAATCCGGGTCTTTGGCTACACCTGCTGCTGCCTGAGGTGCAGGTCGGGTCTCCAGCCGCCGGGGGGCCGGAGGCCTATAACTGCATCACGCGAAGCGTGATTCAACCTGCAACTCTGATACTCAAACACAGATCTCGCTGCGGACGGGACTGGAGTCCCGTCCTACAGAGGGACAAAGACATCAATACTTCACGCTGCAGCCGTACGGTTTCGAAGTGGTTGTGCCGACAGCTTTGCCGGCCAACACCTCATCCAGCGCAGTGTCGACATAGTTTACTTTTTCCGATTTATTCCCGCGCGGATCGTCGTCGATCCCGCCGTTATAGACCAATACTCCCTTGGCATCGATGATATACATATGGGGTGTCGTCTTTGCATCGAACATTTTTCCAACAGTCCCGTCCTCATCCATCAGCATCGCGTCATGATCAGCCTTCCACTCTTTATATTTGGCCGCCAGGGCACTCGGCTCGAGATAATCCTGGTGGGGCTTGCTTGTCGAATTCACGCTCAGCCAGACCACTTTGTCGGTGTACTTCTTCTGGACCTTCGTCATGATCCCGTCGCGATAGACGCGTTGCACGAACGGACAGTTGGGGTTGGTCCATTCTAACACGACCACCTTGCCTTTGAAATCTGCGAGGCTGACTGTGTTGCCGTTGAGATCGGTGAGCGAGAATGCAGGGGCCGCTTTACCCACTTCCGCCGCCGGTTCGTTGGCGATCGGTCCAAACGCGCCGAACATGAACACAAGACCAGTCGCGACAGCGAGAAGAACCGCCGTGGTGAGAAATGATCTGCTCTTCATAATGAACCCTCCTGAGGTTGTGTGAAAGGAAAAAGGACAATAGTTACATTACTGGCAAAACCACCATACACTCGTACGCCTTGCCTCGGGCGATTAACAATCCCTTGATCGTTGGAATCGTTTCCCCTTCCGTATAAGGGACGATTTCAAAGGAAACCGTGTTTTGCTTCACCGTAATCGACTTGTGATCGATCGCAGCATTGTTGAGGCCAAGGGGATAAAAGTCGGTAACGTCCTCTGCACCGTCACCCCGAACCGTGAATGAAACCTTACGCTTTCCTCCCCCACCCTCCACGGTTGGCTTCGAGATCTGAAGGGAAACTGAACTCAGAGGCCCGGGAAGGAGATTGCGCCATTTCTTCAGGAGCCGTCCATTCGTTGCAAGGGTTGTTCCCTGGAGTGTCGCAGGAGCCAACACCACCTCAGCCCGGCCCCGGACACAACTTTCCTTGCAGACGAGCCAATCGAGGTTTGCGCGAAGCGCGGGAACCGATGCCGCCGGCGTTCCCGGCGGACGAATCTCTGCAAACAGGACCAGCTCGTTCTTGTATCCGTACGCGATCAGATCGTCGTAGACGAACTTTGACGGTGTTGGAAACTGAAGCTCTCCCGCCGTGTATCCTTCGGGCAAGGACCAGGTGACTTCCACGGGCAAGCCGGCATCTCCGGGATTCTTCCAGTAGAGATACCACCCCTGCTGCATGGCGAACTTGACACCAACGAGAAATGGCTTTGTAAAATCATCTGCCGCCGTCACAAGTTCGGCGCGGACAACCTGTTCTCCGTTGACAATCTGCCCATAGAGCCGTCCCGGAAGAGCGCAAAGCAGTAAAACTGCAATCAGAGCTGTGGAGCAATAAGAATGAGTGGACGGAATACGCATGCTCCGGAAGCTTTTACCGTTCAGTGACGACACCATACCAACGCCTCCACGTTTTCAGGGGTTCCCGTAGGTCCTACGGATAAAGAATATAACGAGGTGAAGGAGAAAATGTTCTCCAAAAATACTCATTTCTGCGGGAAAGAAAAACAAAAACGGGACAAAGCGTCAAAAAACAGCGATCAAATCCGGGAGAAAGACGACAAAAAAGGGGGGGTGGCCCGAGGGACAGGTCGGACCGTGGGTCAAGCGTTGTAGTGAGATGAAACAAATCTGCATAAGCGTCAATCCCCCCATTCCATCATCGAACTCATTTCATCAACATAATTTCTTGCAGGGGCCGCAGGCTCCCTTGATTTCAGCCGGACACCAGTCAACCGGCATCGAAGAGAACCTGGGGGTGGAATTCCTGAAGAACAGAGATCAGTGGTTCCTGACTGCGGTCGTTCTAACTTCCTGCGTGTTCATGTGTGTGTCATAGATAGGAGGCTTCAACTTCACCAACTCTCCCATCCGCTCCCGGCCGGACAACGCTGATGTTCTGAAGCTTTTTATCACGGCCTGCACTGCCACCAATCGTGTATCACTATGACATGTGTGAGTCATTCTGAGAATAACTGGCATGTGCTTGATTTTACTGAATGATCTCAGCGATTTAATGGGAAAGGAGAAATGTGTCCCAGCTTGACACAACGTTGCACCGATGAGGGAGTGATCTAACACACGAATTTGGGGGAATAAAACCAAGGTCACGGTTT
>DKJQ01000348.1 GCA_002454845.1 Ignavibacteria bacterium UBA6688 | reverse complement strand
CTCGATTTGCAGAGTGTAGTTTTTCAAGATGAAATTCGCGAAGATTGAGATACGGTCCAAAAAGTGGGGCGGGAGGTCTTCCCACCCGCGTTGGAGTCTTGAGAACAGACTGTATTCCCAAACGTTTGAAGTTGAACAACCGGTCAATCGTATTATTTGGACGGCCTCGACCGGAAAAACGAACATCAAACCAGGTGACCTATGAACATCGTGCTTGCAGGCGCCACCGGATTTATCGGGCAAAAGCTCGTACTGAAGCTTCAACAAGAGGGGCATTCACTCACGCTGCTGAGCCGGCATCATCCCGTACCAAGGGAATCAGACCGGCCCGGTATCGTCTTCTTCCATTGGGATGCGAAAACGGTGGGAGATTGGGCAAAGCACATCGACGGCTCCGATGCGGTCATCAACCTTGCCGGCGAGCCGATAGCGGCAAAGCGATGGACGGGAGCTCAAAAGGAACGGATCCTCGCAAGCCGGCTCGATGCAACCGGCGCCATTGTCGATGCCATTGCAAAAGCAACGAAGAAACCAGAAGTCCTGATCAACGCTTCAGCGGTCGGATACTATGGTGATGTGAAGGAAGGGGACGTAACGGAATCCCATTCGGCGGCAACGGATTTCCTTGGGACCACCTGTGCACGATGGGAAGAAGCTGCCAGAAAGGCGGAACAATCGGGTGTGCGTGTGGTTATGATAAGGACCGGGATCGTATTGGAGAAAACCGGAGGAGCGCTGAAGAAATTGCTTCTCCCCTTCAGGCTGTTCGCAGGAGGACCGCTCGGCTCCGGGAACCAGTGGTTCCCGTGGGTTCACATCGAGGATGAAGTCGGCGCCATCGTCTTTGCCCTCAGCAACAAATCCCTCACCGGACCCGTGAACCTTGCCGCTCCTCAATCTGTAACCATGCGGGAGTTTTGCAGGACCCTAGGGAAAACGATGGGCCGTCCATCATGGGCCCCTGTCCCGGCATTTGTCTTACAGATTGCACTGGGAGAAATGTCGACGATGCTGCTGGGAGGGCAAAAGGTCATTCCGAAGAAACTCCAGGAGGCGGGGTACCGTTTCAGGTTCCCTCAACTTGAGATGGCACTGAGGGATGTGGTCAAGTAGAAAGTAAAAAGTGAAATGTAAAAGAGTAGAAAGTAGGAAGTGAAAAATAAGAAGTGAAAAGTAAGAGGTGAGCATGAACACGCAGAAAGCTAACTTTATCGGATCGGAATGCTGACCTTCATCTCGACACCGTTCAGATTATCATCCACCTCAAAACTGTAGAGGCTCGCCCCCACATACGCATCAACGATGTTCAGGATGTACGTAAGGGCAAGATAGAACGCAAACTTGTCCCGCTGGTCCCTATAGAAGTCGCGCTCGTATAAGAACTGCGCGCTCCCCTGTCCCCCCCCCTCATTCTGTTCGACCGAGAGCCGGTATCGATCTCGCGCCGAAATATAGAGATCGTCCGCTTTGATCCATTGATTGATGAAATACGCGGTGAACCCGACAATGATCGGTGCCGTCCAGTACCGCTCCGTGTAGATTTGTCCCGCCCCGGGCAACACCGCTGAAAGCAAAATCGCAGTGAGCGCTGATTTTTCCGGACGCACCCCACCGGTGGTATCGTTGATTGTGGAGTCGGGTGAAGCAATGAAGGAAAAGTGCCCCGAATCTACACGATTCTTCAAGAGGGCGCTTCTGATACTTTGCTGAGCAGCCAGGGTGGGAAAGATAAAAAGAACAAGGCAAAGAGCCGGGAGAACCTTTGGAAACCAGGAATACCCTCTCACCACTATGTTCGTTTGATGCGGGCGCATCTGTGGAGTGAGCCTCTTACTCTTTTACCGCGACCGCTTCGATCTCCACTTTCGCGTCCTTCGGGAGCCGGGATACTTCAACCGTGCTGCGTGCCGGTGCAGAACTGGAGAAAAATTCGGCATACACTTCATTCATCGCAGCAAAATCGTTGAAGCTCTTAAGGAAAACTGTCGTCTTCACGACCGACCCAAGGGATGTACCGCCTGCCCTCAGGACCGCTTCGAGATTCTTCAAAACCTGTCGGGTCTGAACTTTGATATCCCCCTCGACCATCTGGTTCGACGAAGGGTCGATCGCAACCTGGCCCGCCGTGTAAATGAATTTTCCCTCTACCATAATCGCCTGGCTATACGGGCCTATGGGGTTGGGGGCTTTGTCGGTAAGGATCTTTTGAATTGCCATGGTCATCCGTGAGTGGTAGAGTGTGATGTCAGTTTGACTGCATTTTCTCGATCGCGGCGAAGAGATCAAGGAGCCGGTCGAGATCGTCGAGCGAATAGTACTCGATCACGATTTCACCCCTCCCATTCTCTTTTGCCTTGACCGAGACCTTCGTTCCCAGCGCCTGCCTCAGCTTTTCCTCGACGCTCTGAATGCTGGAAGCGGGTTCCTGCCGTACGCCTGATTGTCGTGAGCTTCCCGAGGCTGGTTTCCCCGCCGCCTTCGCCAACTGCTCAACCTTTCTGACGGAGAGTCCTGCATCGATGATCTTCTGATAAATCCGCAGTTGCATCACTTCATTCGGCAGGTTGATCAATGCACGGGCGTGACCCATGGAGATCAGGTCCTTCTTCAAACCGCTTTGAATCTCCTGAGGCAACTTCAGCAAGCGAATGAAGTTCGTCACCGTCGAACGGTCCTTCCCGACCTTGTCCGCGACGTCTTCCTGTGTGAGCCTGCATTCTTCAATGAGCCGCTTATACGCATGGGCAATTTCGATCGGGTTGAGCGTTTCGCGCTGGATGTTTTCAACGAGCGCCAGCTCGAGCATCTCCTCATCCGACTCGACGGAGATGATGTAGGAGGGAATCTGTGCCAGCCCGGCGCTTTGCGCCGCACGGAGACGACGTTCACCGGAAATAAGCTGGTATCCATCGGTCACCCGCCGAACGGTGATCGGTTGGATCACGCCTTTTTCAACGATCGAGCGGGTCAACTCGGCGAGCGACGCGGCATCAAATTCGGTGCGGGGCTGGAAGGGGTTGGGGCGGATCCGGTCCACATCAATGCGGGCCATGATTCCCTCACCACCGGTATCCCGTCCGACTTCATCGGCGCGGAGGCTCACTTCCTTCGGGGGACTTTTCGGGATCAGTGCGTTCAGCCCGCGTCCCAGGACGCTCTTCTTTGGAGTTGTCATAATCAGTTCGAGACCGGTTGGGTCAATGTTTCCACCGGTAACGCGTCGTTATTCGCCATGACTTCCTTCGCCAGCTCCATGTAGTTGCGCGTTCCGGAACAGACGACGTCGTACAATATGATCGGTTTGCCGAAACTCGGCGCTTCGCTTAACCGGATATTCCGGGAGACGATCGTCTTAAACACCTTGTCGCCAAAATACCGTTTCACTTCATCAAGGATCTGGTTCGAAAGGCGCAGGCGTGAATCGAACATCGTCAGCAGCACTCCCTCAATATCCAGATTCGGATTGAGGGTTTTTTTGACCATGTTGATGGTATTGAACAACTGGCCGAGCCCTTCCAGGGCAAAGTATTCGCACTGCACCGGAATCAGGACCGAGTCCGCAGCCGTTAATGCGTTGAGTGTGAGAAGACCGAGGGAGGGGGGACAATCAACCACAATGAAGTCATATTTGTCACGGATGGATTCGAGCGCCCGTGCTAATTGATGCTCCCGCTGTTCAATCTCCACCAGTTCAATTTCCGCTCCGACGAGGTTGATATGGGATGGGACACACGACAGGAAGGGCATTTGTGACTCAACGATCGTCGAGCTGATTGGGGCTCCCCCGACGATCACTTCGTAAATTGTCCGTCCTTCGACCGGCGTGATGCCGATACCGCTGGTGGCGTTCGCCTGGGGATCGATATCGAGGAGCAGAGTCTTCTTTTCCGCGACGGCAAGGGACGCGGCCAGGTTGACCGCCGTTGTGGTCTTCCCGACTCCCCCTTTTTGATTTGCAATGACGATAACCTTGGGCAAGAATACTCCCTTAATTTGCCACAAACCTGCCTGCCGACCTGCGTCGGGCGAAGCCGACTCCGGTCGGCATAGCCCGAAGTGCCTTCAGCACGCAGGCAGGGACACCAAGCCACAAAGGCTTGGCAAGAACATGAAAAAGTGACGGGTATTCAATTTTGACAGTTGCCGTCGCAACTGTTGTCGTACGCCTCCGGTTCTGGCGCTTTTTTTCCACGGTTTTCTAGACGACTGCCATTCCCCCCGCACACATCAACCCGACAATTCCCCAAAAGATCGAGCGTCGCAGGAGCTTCTGGAGACCCAGCCTCCATCCTTCAAAGATATCTCCCTCTTCCGCGACTGCTTCCTCCATCCTCGCGAACACTTTTGCCGATTGCCAGGAAAAAAATACGAGCAGGGCGAACGCCACCTGTTTTACCGCCAACAACTGGGACCAGGTGGTGGAATAGTCGAACCACAGGAACCGGGGACTGAGCAGCATCAGGAGTACGCCGGTCACCAACACTGTCCACAGACTGGACCAGACAAAGGGAAGGAACCGTTTCTGCGCTTCGAGCACCGTCACCATCCTGGTCTGCTGATGGTAGACGGAGATAGGATGCAGGATGGCATTCAGAAATATCAACCCGCCGATCCACACGACGACGGAGAAAACATGCATCACCCTGCAAACCCAAAGAACAAAATCCATGGAGCTTCTGTTTGGCTTCCGGTGTTATCGGCAGAAAAGATGGTCGAATATACTCCTTTTTCCAGGCCTTTGCAACCTCCTCCATCCCCTCAGTGAAGCACATCGCCTGCCTGCATCGGGTATCCGCGCAAGAATTCCGCAATACCCATCCGCTTTTTTCCCTCCTGCTGGATATCGAGGATGGAGAGCATGCCTTCAGCCGTAGCGACAACCAGGTTCTCCTTCTCTACTGTCATGACTGTTCCGGATGGAGCATTCTGTGCGCTTCCCTTTTGTTCGCTTTGCATGGCCGTGCGATAAATCCTGAGGACTCTCTCCTGATGCATGGTCCAGGCACACGGATGCGGGGAAAGGCCGCGGACCATATTGTGAACCGTGCGGGCCGATCCCGACCAGGAAAGACGGCAATCGTCTTTAAAGATCTTTGGAGCCGTGGTGGCCTGCGCATCGTCCTGGGGGAGAGGCCGGGCCTTGCCACGCTCAATCAGGCGAACGGTTTGAAGCACAATTTCCGCTCCGACCTCGGCCAGTTTGTCATAAAGCTCACCGGCGGTCTCATCCGGCCCGATCGCAACACGTGCCTGCAGGAGCAGGGAGCCGGTATCGACTTTGTCTTTGAGAAAGAAGGTCGTAACGCCCGTCCCTTTCTCCCCCCTGATGATCGCCCAGTTGATCGGCGCTGCTCCACGGAACTTCGGGAGCAGGGACGCATGGAGATTGAATGAGCCGAGTCGGGGAATGGTATAGATTTCCTTCGGGAGGATGCGAAATGCAACAACGACGATAAGATCGGGTTGGAGTTCGGAAACACTGGAGACGAATCCGGGATCGTTCAGACTCTCCGGTTGGAGAAGAGGGAGATGATGCTGAAGAGCGAACTCCTTGACGGGGCTCCCGGCTGTCTTTTGCCCCCGCCCCTTCGGCCTGTCAGGGGTTGTGGCAACAGCGACAACCGGATACTGATTCTCGAGGAGAATCCCGAGGCTCGGAAGAGCAAACTCGGGCGTGCCCATGAACAGGATGCGCATGCGGAACGTTTATACCTCCATGGCGCTGACAACAGGATAGGAAGTATCAACTTCCCCCTTTTGGATTTTTCGCACCGCCGGCTTCAACATCGTGCGTTTTGTTCTGGTGAGATGGTCCAGAAAGAGCACACCATTGAGATGGTCAAGTTCATGGAGAATCACCCGTGCAAGCAGCCCCCCGGTCTCCAACTCAACTTCCTTCAGGTTCACATCGAGAAAGTTGATACGGATGGCCTCCGCGCGCGTCACGTCGGCCCGCACATCAGGGATACTCAGACACCCCTCTTCCATGACAATGGCACCCGCTGTCTCTCCGACTTCAGGATTGATCAACACCAGGGTCTTTTGTACACCCTGAGGTTGCGGCTCGTCCGGTCCCTCCTCCCCCTCCTCCATCTCCTCCTCTGTTTCAGCCCGCTCCACCGCGGAGAAATCGATGACGATCACCCGGCGCAATTCCCCCACCTGGTTCGCGGCAAGACCGATGCCGTGGGCTTTATGCATCGTCTCCGTCATATCGTAGGCCAGCTTGATCAGGGTGTTGTCAAGGGTCTGGACCGGTTTCGCGACTTTCCGGAGAACTTCACTGCCGATCAGGTAGATGGGAAGAACCGCCATATAGACCTTTACCTTCGTAATCAAAAACCGCAAGGAAATGTACCGAAGCCCCGAACCGGATGCAAGCTACTCCAGGATCCGCCGGGCGCCTTCATATCGCTTTTTAAAATAGAAACTCTCAATCGATGAGACAGTGACACCGAGACCGACGCTGGCATGGGCAAAGAGATCGTCTCCCATGTAAATGCCGACATGCGATGCAGATTCGCCGGTTGTGTTGAAAAACACCAGGTCGCCAAACTTGAGGTCCGCATATTCCACCGCACGCCCGACCCTGAACTGTTCCGCGCTGGAGCGGGGAAGTTGCCGTCCGATCGAGTTCTTGTAGATCAGCATCGTGTAGGCGGAACAATCGATCCCATCCTCCGTCCCACCCCCCAACTTGTACGGCACCCCCATCCATCGCGAAAGCTGTCGCATCATCCTCGCCTGGTCGAGATTCGAGATGGAGGTATTTTTCTCCGTCTTGAAACTTCGCGCACCGGAGAGTACTTTCTCTCCCTCCTCCGATTTCGTCTCGCGATCCTCCTCGACCGGCTTCTCACCGGGCGCCTGTTGGGCTGGTTCCGCCCGGGTTGCCGAAGGGGTGCTTCCGCTCTTGAAGCGCGGGGACGCGCCGCCGCAACCCACGAGCAGCAGAAGGACCGCGGCAAGACTCCCCCACAAAAATGCCGTGGGGGCCGTGCCGCCGAAACTGAAAAAAAGCCCCGGCTTCCGCCGGGGCTTCTCAGAAATTGATATGATCGTGCCCACGATTAACCGAGGTATGCTCGTAACGCTTTGCTGCGCGATGCATGGCGTAAGCGGCGAATGGCTTTTTCTTTGATCTGTCGAACACGTTCGCGGGTCAGGTTGAATTTTTCCCCGATCTCCTCCAACGTGAGGGAATGCTCCTGGTCCAGCCCGAAATACAGCCGGATCACCTGCGCCTCCCGCTCGCTGAGCGTTGCCAGTGCGCGTTTCACCTCTTCCCTGAGGGATTCGGACATGAGGTCGGAATCCGGCGAAGGCTGCCGCAAATCCTGGATCACGTCCAGCAAGCGGTTGTCCTCCCCCTGGGCAAAGGGGGCATCCATCGAAAGGTGGCGTCCCGAAATCTTCAGCGTGTCCGAGACCTCAAAGAGGGACATGTCCAATTCCTCCGCCAGCTCGCTGGCGCTCGGCTCCCGCTCGAACTCCTGCTCGAGCGTGCTGAAGGCCTTCCCGATCTTATTCAGGGCGCCGACGCGGTTCAACGGCAGGCGGACAATGCGCGACTGTTCCGCCAGCGCCTGCAAAATCGACTGCCGGATCCACCACACAGCATACGAGATGAATTTGAATCCACGGGTCTCATCGAATCGCTTTGCGGCTTTGATCAACCCGAGGTTCCCCTCGTTGATCAGATCGCCGAGGGACAGGCCCTGGTTCTGATACTGCTTCGCCACGCTCACCACGAAACGGAGGTTTGCCTTCGTCAGTTTCTCGAGGGACTTTTGATCTCCCTTTTTGATCCTGCGTGCAAGGTCGATTTCCTCCTGCGGCGTCAGCAGGTCGACCTTGCCAATCTCCTGGAGATACTTGTCCAGGGACTGGCTCTCACGATTCGTATACTGCTTACTGATTTTTACCATTCGGTTCTCACCTTTGTTTCACTGGTACGGCGCGTCTGCTCAACGTTTTATCCCCTCAGGAACTTCATTTCTGTGCGAGGTCGATACGGTCGACAATCCCTACGATGCTCGCATCAACCGGCGCCATCTGGACAGGGAGCGGGATCACCGCCTCCCTGGCTGTAATGTACATCACCGTCTCTCCTGGACCGGCTCCGACCGTATCTACGGCGACAAGAGGTGTTCCCACTTTTTCGCGCCTGGCGGTGAGAGGTTGGATGAACTGAAGCTTGAAGCTCTTCAGGTTCTCATCTTTCCTGGTAGCCCAGATTGTGCCGATAACTTTTGCCAGAAACATGCTTGATCGTTTGATGTGTTCAACGTGTCCGAAGGGTCACATTCCCCTCCGGAATCCATCCCCGGTACCGCTTTCTCAATCTGCAACATCCAGCTTGTCGACCACCGCCATAATGACGGCATCGACCGGTTTGTTTTTCGTCATGGTTGTTTGCCGGGCGGAGCTTCCGGTCGCGATCAGGACGACATCCCCGACCCCCGCCTGAACCGTATCAACCGCCACGACGAATGCTTCTTTCACCTTATAGTCGAGGTCCAGATGTTTCACAATCTGGAGCTTCAGGCCGGTTAACTCTTCATCTTTCCGCGTTGCCCAAACGGTGCCGACAACTTTTCCCAGGATCATGGCCGATGCCTCCTGTCGAGGACGCTACATTATCGCACGGCGCGAAGAATTTCCTCCGCCGTGTCCCATTTCTTCACCGCAAGAGAGGGTACCACCCTCAGGCCTGCCAACCCCACGTATCGCTTCGGCCGGCCGGTCAGGAGGGGAAGCTTGCTCTCCAGACATAATCCCGCAATCAGGAGATCCAGGTCACGTACGGTGCGAACGCTTCGTCGCGCCAATCCTATGCGCTTGCCGCTTTTACCGTTGAGGCCCAGAATCTTCAACGCGTGCATCGAGGATTCAACCGCTTCAATCTCTTCTTCCGATCGACACAGAGAAAAGGCCTCAATCACGTTGAACACGGTCGTATAACAGAAAAAGAGTGAGAGGGTTTTCCTCAAGATCGAGGGTGCACCTCCCGCTGTCAACGACCCCTCATGGATCACATGCTCGACAAGGATGTCGGTATCGACGACAAGTTTCCTCGGGGTCACTTCAACACATCCTTCGCCCGTTTACGGAAAGATCTTGCTGAAGCCAAAGATCCTTCCGCCGTCAGGAAGCTGACGACGCTTTCCCGGGGCTCCAGCTGCAATCCGCCGATCCGCTCTACTTCCTCTTCGGTGACCGTTCTGTCTTTCAGCGCATGACTCAGGCGTCGCGTTGTAATCCTGGCATGAACAGTCGACCCTTCTTTCAGCACAAAGTGTTTGAGAACCGAAGGCGGCAACTCGAGTGTACCCGCCTTCGTCACTTTCGCCTCACATTCGATGCTCTGTCGATCCTTGTCCATACCCTTAGACCACCTGACTGAGGAAACTGTTGCCCGCGAGCGTTCCCGGAGCGCCCAAACCGAAATACTCACCCACCGTTTTCCCCGCATCGGCAAACGACGGGCGCACTCCCAGATCGATGTTGCGCTTTCCCCACGTTGTGTACCAGAGCAGGGGAACATATTCCCGCGAATGATCGGTGCTTTGATCTGTCGGATCATTACCATGGTCCGCGGTCAGAACCAGCACGTCCTCATCACCGATCACGTTGAGAATCTTCGGCAAAGCCGCGTCAAACTCCGTCAAGGCTTTCGCCAGTCCCCGCGGGTCCTGGCGATGGCCATACAGCGTATCAAAGTCTACGAGGTTCGTCATCACCATCCCCGTTTGCAAACCGGCTGCAGCGGCGATGGTCTCTTGAACACCCTCTGCATTCGAACGCGTATGAATCTTTTGCTTTAATCCTCTTCCGGAGAACAGGTCGTCAATCTTCCCGATACCCACCGTTTCGACGCCGGCCTCCTGGAGGAGATCGAGCAACGTTGAGGAGGGAGGTTCCAGGGCAAAGTCCCTTCGGTTCGCGGTGCGCGTGAAGGAGCCGCTCGAACCGATAAACGGGCGGGCGATCACCCGGCCCACCGCGTGCTTGCCGACCGTTACCTCGTTCCGTGTTTTCAGACAGATCTCGTACAACCGGTCGAGAGGAATGACCCCCTCATGGGCCGCGATCTGGAATACGGAGTCGCCGGAAGTATAGACGATGGGGAAACCGGTTCGGATATGCTCCTCACCCAGCTCCTTGATGATCTCAGTCCCTGAGGCCGGCACATTGCCCAACACACCCTCACAGCCCGTGGCCGCAAGGAACGCATCCAAAACATCCCGGGGAAATCCTTTTGGGTACAACGGAAACGGATGACTGGTTACGAGTCCTGCCAACTCCCAGTGTCCGGTCGTGCTATCCTTCCCTGCCGAGCGTTCCGCCATCTTCCCGTAACACGCCTCAGCCTGCCTGGCAGGCGTCAATCCCTGAACGGGGATGATATTGCCCAACCCCAGGCGCGAAAGGTTCGGAAGATGAAGTCCATCGACCGCACGCGCAGTGCCCGCGAGCGTATTCGCTCCTCGATCGCCGTATGCAGCAGCATCGGGTAGCGCGCCGACACCGACTCCGTCTAAAACGATGAAGACTACCTTTCCAGGTTTCAAGAAGCGGACTGTACTCGAGGATGACGAGAAGTGGAACTGCTCTTACGCGAACACCATCTTTTCGTTGCACTTGCAGACCTGCACATGCGACCGGTTGAACCGATATGTTCCGTCCGGGGTGCGGACGGATTGCACGTACATGGTCGGAGTCTTGACCGAGCCGCATTTCGGGCACTTCGTCCCTTTTTCCTGCATTCCTTTTTTAGCTTTCTCTGCAAAATCTTGTTGCTTTGCCATACGTTCCTCCGAAAATCACATGTGTTAGTACACCCTCACGATATTACCGCCGGCTTCGATCGCCTTCTTCAGCGTCTGGCTGGCATTTTCGAGCAGCTCGATATCGCTTGTCTGGCTGACTGCTCCGCAAACGCCGATACTGATCGTTACTGAAAAGCTCTTCTGATCCACATTAATAATATTACTGGCAATATTCCTTCGAAGTTTCTCGGCCCATAACGATGATTCGTTCTTGTCCGTGCTGATCAACATGATCGCGAACCGGTTGAAGTCGTACCGGCCGATGAGGTCATACGGACGAACAGAGGCCCTGATCATACGGGCTACATTTTGAAGAACGAAATCAAACCCTTCCTTGCCATACCGCTGCAAGTGATCATTCATCGAATCGATGGAGCACATGACGACCGTCAGGTCCAGGCCGAAATCGTTTGCTCTCTGGACCTCCTCCTGCACCCGCTCTATGAAATATTTACGTGTGGCAACGCCCGTTGTTTCGTCAACAAGCACATAGTTGTTCACGACGTCCGTCAGCGCGAAAATCTCCAGCGCGGACGAGGTGGTATCGACGAGTTTCTGAAGAAGCTTGACATCGGCTTCCGAATAGGCCTTGGTGTCCTTACTTTCGACGATCATCGCCCCGTAACAGCGGTTCGTCGAGTTGATCGGGAGGATCAGCATGCTCCCGTGCGCGTCAACCCGTTCGGCCTTGTAGAATCGGGGAAGCTCGGCTGTATCGACATGATCGACGATTTTGGGTGTGGCAGATTGTAAGGTGCTGCCCACCAGGCTGTGATGCGGGTCAATTTCGTGCGTCGGCGTCACATAGGGATCGTTCATCCGGTTCATCACGAACTGGACAACCCAGGATTTCCTCGCTTCATCGAAGAGCACAATCGTAATATAGTCCCACGAGAGGAGCTTCGACGCCTCTTCGGCAAGAGTCTTGATGGCATTGTGCAGGCTGAATTCCATCTTCAGTTGCTCCCGGATCCGGGAGATGGAGCGGAGCACCTCAGAATCGAGCAACAGGTCGTACTTGTCCGTATAGCTTTTGATCAGCGCCGAAATCAATTTTGTGAACTGCCCCAACGACGCAAGAGTCTCCGGGCCGTAGGCATCATCATCAATGCAATCGACCGTCAGTACAGCGACCGGTTCCTTCGGGGTACCCTGGAGCTTGGAATAGAAAATCGGGACGGCGATGAAGGTCTTTACCGGCTCAATGCCTTCATAGTACCCGAGCATCTCAAGCTGGCCCGCCGCATTGACGTGGTTGAGAATTCTCGGGTGGCCGGTCGTCGCCACCTGGCTGATGACATCGTTGCCCATCTCGCGGCGGCGATGCGTCATGAATTTCTCGCTGTCCGAGATGAAGCTTTCCAGCACCATCTGGTTTTTTTCACGGTTCACCCAGAAGAATGCAACGGAGTGGGCGAAGTGCACTTCCTTGACAACGGTGAGGACTTTCTTCATCAGGAAACCGAACTCGGACTTCGGCCCCCCCTCACGCACAAACAAATCTTCGTTAATGTCCACAAAATCGGATAATTGAAATTCGTATTCGGAAAGTGCGACGGACCGCTCAGGCTCTGCGCGCTGTGGCGCCTGCGGCGGTACCGGACCCTGATTCCTCGTCTCCTCCACGAAATCCACGCGAAACTGCTTACCACCCGGTTGAAAGTCGTCGAAGACGAGTTTCTTCATTTCTGAATCCTGCTCCTTTGTTGTGATCGAAGAGTGCTCCGTCGCCTGCTCCCCTTCCGCAGGAACGCCGCTCCGTAACCAGACCACACCTCTGTAGGCAAAAGCCACTCCGCTTAATCCGAAGGCCAGAAGCTTGACTATGGAGCCTGGAACAAACCATCCCACCAAAAATAGAACGACGCCCGCAACTACAACCAGTTCCTGTCTTAACGGCAAAACATTAAACCAGGAACGGATGGTGTTCAGCATTCGGGCGTCAATCCTTACACTTGATGGATGTGAATCTGGCCCAGAAAAGGTGCACAAATTTAGCCATTTAGGCAAAGAAAGTCAAGGTGAAACTCAGCGTCCAACCCCGAAGGAATCTGTTCCTCATCGTTTCCCGACGTTTGCTTCGCCCAGTTTCCCAATGCGTGTGGGGAAGAGATTGCGCTTGCGAGAAGTGCCATTTTTCCATACTATTTTAAGCAACTACTCCTGTTTGCATTCACCCTCAACGTTTCTCACCGATGAAAGCAGTTATCATGGCGGGAGGATTCGGAACCCGCCTGCGCCCTCTGACCTGCAACATTCCCAAGCCGATGGTGCCGATGCTCAACAGGCCCATGATGGAGCATATTGTTGAACTGCTGAAAACACATGCCATCACCGATATCGTTGCAACGCTCTATTACCAGCCCGAGGTCATCTCGAATCATTTCGGCGACGGGAGCGCTTTCGGTGTCCAAATGCAGTACCGGAAAGCCGAAGCGGATTACGGGACTGCGGGGAGCGTACGCAATGCAAAAGATTTCCTGGATCAACGATTCCTCATCATCAGCGGCGATGTTTTTACCGACTTCGACATCTCCGCCGCGATGCGGTATCATCAGGAGAAAAAAGCCAAGGCGACGATCGTCCTGACGCGCTCCTCCAACCCCCTCCAGTACGGCGTCGTTCTCACCCGCGACGATGGAAAGATCACACGGTTTTTGGAAAAGCCGTCCTGGGGAGAGGTCTTCAGCGATACGATCAACACCGGAATCTATATCCTTGAGCCGGAAATTCTGGAGCTGATCCCTCCAAAAGAGGAGTTCGATTTCAGCAAGGGCCTCTTCCCCCTGATGCTCGATCGTGATATGGGATTGTACGGGTACGTCGCTGAAGGATACTGGCGCGACATTGGGAACCTAAACGAATACCAGGACGCACACTCCGATGCCCTTCACGGCTCCGTGCGAACAACCATGCCGGGCGAACGCCGCGGGAGCGCATATGTCGGCCCGAATACCAGGGTAGAAACCGACCCGGCAAACCTGACCGGGACCGTGTTGATAGGAAAAAATGCCCGCATCCACCCTGATGTTGTCATCTCCAATTCGGTTATCGGGGACGATTGTGAGCTCCTTCCCGGGAGCATCGTGCGGAACAGCGTTGTCTGGAACGGAACACAGGTTGGTGCCAACACGGAAGTTTCAACCGATGTCATTGGAACAAAATGTATTCTCGGTGACGATGCGATCATCTCCGAAAATGTCTTCATTGGCGATCAATGCATCATTGGCAAGCGCAGCCGGCTCATGGCCAACATCAAGCTTTGGCCGGAAAAAGTCGTCGAGGAGGGCGCGATCGTCACCCGCAGCCTCGTGTGGGAAGATCGATGGCTGAGGGAATTATTTGCGGAAGCGCGCGTGAGCGGTATTTCCAATATCGAAATGAACCCCGAATTTGCGGCAAAGTTAGGAGCGGCATTCGGCGCGTTCGTCGGAGCAGGTTCGACGGTCGTGACCAGCCGCGATTCCGACAATGTCTCCCGCATGATCAACAGGTCTTTCATGTGCGGTCTGATGTCTGCCGGCGTAGACTGCGACGACCTTCGGGCAACCTCCATCCCCATTGTCCGGCATGAACTTCGGGCCGGCAAGGAGCGGGGGGGAGTCCACGTCCGTAAATCACCGTACAACAAGCAGTTCACGGACATCATTTTCTTCGATGCCGACGGCAAAGATCTCCCGACCAATAAATCCAAATCTGTTGAACGGCTCTTCTTTGGGGAGGATTTTACACGTTCCACGTACGACGCCGTGGGGACGGTACGCTTTCCCGAACGAGCGACGGAAGCGTACATCGAGCGGTTCCTGAAGACCATCAACATCAACACCATCAAGTCGGCCGGGCTCAAGCTCGTCATTGATTATTCCAACGGTATTGCCTCCACGATCTTCCCAAACATCCTGGGCAACCTGAACGTCCAGGTCGTTTCCCTGCACGCGTACCTCGACAACAAGAAACTGACGCGGAGCCGCGAAGAGATCGATCAGTCCCTGAGGGAATTGTCCCATGTCGTGACCTCTCTCAAGTACGACCTGGGATGCATGCTGGACCCCGGTGCCGAAAAGATTCTCGTCGTGGATGAGCATGGCAGGCACATCAACAATGACCGCCTCCTCACGCTGATGACGAAGCTCGTGGTCCTGGCCTATCCCGATATCAAACGTATTGCCGTCCCGATTTCGGCTTCCGGGGAAATCGATTTGCTGGCGGAAGAATATAACCTGACGGTCCTGAAGACCCGCGATAATCATCTCGCCCTGATGGAAGCCGCTGCAGACAAGCAAAACCGGTTTGTCGGCGGAACCAAGGGGGGCTTCATTTACAACGATTTCCTGTTTGCCTCGGACGGGATGTATTCTGTCGCGAAGCTCCTTGAATGCCTCGCGCAGACAAAGAAACGCCTGGGGGAACTGGACCGGGAAACGCCCCACTTGCATTTGGTCAAAAAAGCCGTTCCTTGTTCATGGAGCGTCAAGGGGCGGGTCATGCGGCATCTCATGAAGGACTCGGAACGGATCCGGCGGGAGTTGATTGACGGGGTGAAGCTGTTCCCTCGACAACAAGACGACCGCACGTCGGTGCTCCTAAGCCCGGACCGGACGCGTCCGTTGTTTCATATCAACGCCGAATCCGAGGACCCGGGCTTTGCAGAAAGTCTGGCGGGCGAGTATGCGGAGAAGCTGCAGCAGTGGATCAAGAACGAATAACGCAAGCTGGCATGAGTCTACCCTGAGCGTGGAGCGCGTATGAAGATTGCTGAAATTCTACATGAACAGGTTGTCCGCACCCAACTTCCGGGCACCTCCAAGATGGAGATCATCAACGCCATGATCGACCTTGCTGCAACCCAGGAACGGGTTCTGGACAAGGAGAAGATGCGGGAGGCCATCTTCGAACGGGAGAAGATCATGTCCACAGGCGTCGGGTCGGGCTTTGCCATCCCCCATGGAAAAACGGACGCCGTCAGCGACATCGTTGCCGCGTTCGCCATTACGGCGGAACCGATCGACTATCAGGCCCTCGACGACCAACCGGTTCGTATTGTTTTCCTGCTTGTCGGAAGAGACAACATGGTCGGCCCACATATCAAGCTGCTGAGCCGCATCTCACGACTGATGAACCGGGAGGAATTCCGCAAGCGGCTCCTGGACGCACAATCCCCTGCTGAAGTTCTCGAGATCTTCCGACAGGAAGAAGAGACTCACTTCGAAGCGTAACCGCGATCGCCTCCCCCAAGCATGGGCCCTTCGGTCGGGCTCGATTTTCCACACATTCTTTTGTATCATGTCCGACATTTGTACACCCTTGCAGTCACTACGTTCTGAGGCTTGGTTGTGAAGTTTAGATCGATCAAAGGTACGAAAGACATCCTGCCGGAAGAAAGCGGCCTCTGGCAGCATGTGGAAGCGGTGGTTCGCAGCGTCATGCATCGGGCCGGCTACCGCGAGATCCGCACCCCTGTCTTTGAACAGACGGCCCTCTTTGCCCGGAGCATCGGTGAGCTGACCGATATCGTTACCAAGGAGATGTATACCTTCCCGGACCGGAGCGGGGAAAGTCTCACGCTGAAACCGGAGGGAACGGCCTCTGTCTTGCGCGCGTATATTCAACACAATCTTGGTGAGCAGGCCCCCCTCATCAAGCTCTCCTATTGCGGCCCTATGTTCCGCCAGGAACGGCCACAAGCGGGTCGCTTGAGACAATTTCATCAATTCGGCGCAGAAGCCCTGGGAAGCCAATCCCCCCAACTCGACGTCGAGATGATGCTCCTTCCCCTGCACGTCTACGGCGAGCTCGGGGTGAAACCCCTCGCACTGAATATCAATTCGGTCGGGTGTGAAAAATGCCGGCCCGCGTATAAGGATAAGCTTATCGTCGCGCTGACAAAAGTGTTCGACCGACTGTCACCGGAAAGTCAGGCCCGGGTACAGCAAAATCCCATGAGAGTGCTGGACTCCAAGAATGAAGGCGATCAGGAGATGACGCAAGCCGCCCCCCTGATCAAGGATCATCTTTGCACCGAATGTCGAACACACTTTGAGGAGGTGCAGTCGCTGCTCCACGCGACCGGAACGCCGTTTGAGATCAACGGAAGGCTGGTCCGCGGCCTCGATTACTATACAAAAACAGCGTTCGAAATCACCAGCTCGGCGCTCGGTTCGCAGGATGCCCTCGCAGGCGGCGGGAGATATGACCTCCTGGTGGAAGAACTTGGAGGAAAGGCAACCCCTGGTGTCGGGTTTGCTGCCGGACTCGAGCGGCTCATGATCGTCCTGGAGAAAACGGGGGCACCAGCCGGAACGATGCGGGGACCCGACCTGTTCATTGCAGCCATCGATGACCCCTCGCGGCGATGGGCTTTTTCGAAAACACAGGAACTGCGCAAGAGAGGATTTGCAGTCGAGACCGATTTTCTTCAGCGCAGCCTCAAGGCACAAATGCGTGAAGCCAACCGGCAACAGGCCCGTTTTGTGATGGTGATCGGAGAAACGGAGTTGCAGGCAGGAGCAGGCCGCTTGAAGCACATGGTGGGGGGGGAAGAACGAACTGTCCCCCTCGGCGAACTTGAATCTGCACTGGTGTGAGCATGCCCAGGAGAAAGCAGGCAGATCCGGAATATACGCTCAATGTCTTTCCGCGATTCGAGGAACGCACCCAAACCACCAGCACCGTGTTTGTCGTTCAAACGGTCAAGGAATTTATCAGCTTTCGCTACGAGATCCTCATCGAAAGCGACGTCGAGGGGAACACCATCAGCCTGAAGATCCGGGGAATTCGCACCACCCCCCTCACGATGCCGGATGTCGGGCCTGCCAGAGGAGTGCGGGAGTATCTCAACCTCAACGGGATCTACCGGCTCCACGTCACGAAGCTCGACGATGACTTCAACGAGTTCACACTGAACATCTCCGAGCAAGGGATCACGATCGACGGCATGAACGGCACTTCCTTTATTCGTGTTTCGCCACAACCCATACCACTTTCCTGAGAAGACGATGTGTCCACGACTACTTGAAATAGGCCCTTTCACCATCTACAGCTATGGACTCATGCTCGCGGTTGGGTTCATCGTTGCAAGCTATCTCCTGGGCGCGGAGCTGAAGAGAAAGAACATCGATCCCAACATCGGGAACACCGTCACCATGATCGCTGTGGTGGCAGGAATTGCTGGATCGAAACTCCTGTTCCTCATAGAGCATTGGGGGCAATTCATTGCCGACCCGATGGGAATGGCCTTTTCCCCCACGGGTCTGACCTTTTACGGGGGATTCCTTCTCGCCACCCTGATGATTTTTCTGTACGCCAGGAGCAAGAAGGTCCGGTTCTTTTCCATTGCAGACGCCGTGTCACCCGGCCTGATCCTGGGGTACGGCATTGCACGCCTCGGATGCCATTTTGCGGGGGATGGTGACTATGGATTTCCGACCGACCTGCCATGGGGAACCGATTATTCCAATGGCACCTATCCCCCGTCCGTCGCCTTCAGAGGCTTCCCGGAAATCACCGGAAGGTATCCCGGCGGAGTCGTCCCGGATAACATCCTTTGCCACCCCACTCCCGTGTACGAGTTGATATTCTGCGCAATCATTTTCTCGATACTCTGGCGCTATCGAAAGAGCATCCATGGAAACGGAAGGATGTTTACACTTTACCTCATGCTTGCCGGATTGGAGCGGTTTTCCATTGAATTCCTGCGGTTGAACCCCCGCATTGCCTTGGGACTATCCGAGGCACAGGTTATCGCCGTAGGCCTGATGATCGTCGGACTCGCCGGCTGGATGGTCCTTTCCGGAAAACGACGGACGGAGCATGCCTGATGCAGGTGATTGAATTATACGTCACGGAGGGATGTGGACTGTGTAAGGAGGTCAGGACGTTGCTGAAGGAGAAGCAGCGACTTGCTCCGTTCGAGCTTCGCGAGATCGAGCTCCATCCGGATCACCCAAAGTACGATGAGTACTTTCTTGCCGTCCCCGTTGTGGTCGTGGACGGAACACGCGTGTTTCGAAGTGTGACCTCCGAGGCCCAACTGGCCGGCGCCATGGCCAAAGCCCCCAAACCGTCACTCGCTTTCTATGCCGGGAAATTTCTCGAAGCCCTCGGGATGGTAACGACGGCCTTCGGCTTCATGTACGGCTTGTTGGGTAATATGTGGATGGACTTATATTTCTTTCTCTCCGGTATCGGTGTTTTCCTTCTCGGTCTCTACCTCGAAAAACGTGACCAGCGCCGGCTGGAACGGCTGCGCGCGGCCTACGCTTTATCCGGTCCAACTTCCACGGCTCCGGGTTCCCCCTCTCCCTCCTTATGACAACCATGCTGACAGGGCGACAACCGGTACTCGAGGCGCTTCAATCGGGGAGCGCTCTGGAGAAGATTTTCATCGTCTTCGGCTCACATGGAGGCGCCATACAGCAGATCCGGCGCCTGGCGAAACAACGCGGCATCCCCGTGGGAGAGGTGGACAAGCATCGGTTCAAGGCAATGTGCGACGACGAAGCCACCCAGGGGGTTGCAGCCCAGGTTGGTGTGAAAGAGTACGTCGAGGTGGAGGAAATACTGGCCATGGCACGGGAACAGGGTGAGCCACCATTTGTCCTTGTGCTGGATGAAATCGAGGATCCGCATAACCTCGGCGCGCTGATACGCACCGCGGAGTGTGCCGGTGTCCACGGAGTGGTCATCCCCAAACATCACTCGACCACAGTCAATCAAACGGTGGTCAAAACTTCAGCGGGGGCCGCACTGCACCTCCCGGTCGCCCGCGTCACCAACATCGCCCAGGCCCTGGAATCGCTCAAGGAACAGGGGTGCTGGATTATCGGCACGGAGATAGGAGGAGATCGCCACTACGATGATGTGGACTTCAACGGTCCGATCGCGATCGTCGTGGGAAGTGAAGGAAAGGGAATGCGTCGACTGGTCAAAGAGAAATGTGATTTTCTTGTCACGATTCCGATGTACGGAAAGATCGGGTCGCTCAATGCGTCGGTCGCGGGGGGATTGGTTCTGTTCGAAGCGGCAAGGAAGAGAAGGAAGCCGGGTAAGCAATCTTAGGAGGATAAGCAATATCGCGTACGGACCCGGAGGTCTCAAGGAAGCTCTCTTGCCAACAGCCCCCATCGGTGTACCATCCGTGGTTACGTCTCAGAGGTTTCCGCCTCCCCTTCCTTCATCAACCCGTACCGTTTCATTTTCGTGTAGAGGTGGCTTCGCTGTATGTCGAGTGATTCCGCTGTCTTGGAAATATTCCATTTGTTCAACTCGAGCTGCTTCTTGATAAAGGCCGCCTCCGCCCGCTCCTTAAACTCCTGGAACGTCCCCCCCGCATTCAGGATCGAATCGAATTCCCCCCTCCCCTGAACCACCCCGGCGTCGAGAAGCGCAAGGTCAATCGACATCCCCGGGGAAAGGATCGCCAGCCGCTCTACGGTATTCTTCAACTCCCGCACATTACCCGGCCACGCAAGCGATGAAAGCTTCCCAAGTGCCTCCTCCGGGAACGACTTGCGGGGCAAACCGTTCCGCGCGCAAACCTCCTCCAGAAATGCTTCTGCCAGCAACGGAATATCCTCACGTCGTTCCCGCAACGGTGGGACGTGAATGGGAATAACCTTGAGTCGATGATACAGATCGTCCCTGAAATTTCCCCCTTGTACTTGTTCCTGGATCTCCTTATTGGTGGCAGCGATCACCCGGACATCGACAGGGATCAGCTTATTGCCCCCTACTCGTTCCACCTTTCCTTCCTCCAACACCCTCAGCACCTTCGCCTGCGCCTGAAGGCTCATATCCCCGATCTCATCAAGAAACAACGTCCCGCCATCGGCCTGCTCGAACTTGCCGACGCGTTGTGCTGTGGCGCCGGTAAACGATCCCTTCTCATGTCCAAAGAGTTCCGACTCGATCAACTCCGCCGGGATGGCGGCACAATTGACTTCCACGAGAGGTTTGGATGTCCGCTTACTTTTCCGATGTAGGGCGCGCGCCACGAGTTCCTTGCCCGTTCCATTTTCCCCGGTGATCAGCACGCGCACGTCGGTCGGTGCGACCCGGTCGATGAGAGAGAGAATTTCCTTGATTTTCAGACTCTCGCCAAGAATCCGCCACCTCCCTTCGACTGACTCCCGCAGCTTGCGGTACTCTTCCGAGAGGTTTGCCTGATGAAGGGCGTTTCGGACCGTGACGAGAAGCTTGTCCCGATCGAGCGGCTTTGGGAGAAAGTCGAACGCGCCGAGCTTCGTGGCCTCCACGGCGGTTTCCACGGTGCCGTGGCCGGAGATCATGACCACCGGAAGATCAACATTTTTCTCCCGGACGCTCTGTAAAACCTCGAGACCATCCATGCCGGCCATTTTGACATCCAACAGCATGAGATCGGGCGGAGTCGCGGCGAGCTGCTTCAGGGCATGTTCACCGTTCTCGGCAAACGATACTTCGTACTTCTCGTATTCGAGGATCATCTTGAGGGAGTCGCGAACGCCCTTCTCGTCATCCACCACAAGGATTCGTTTCATACGTCAGTCGTCCACCCGTAAGTTGAAATAGTCCGACGGCAGCATGTTGCTGACCGTGATCAAATCATGTCCGAACCGTTCCCCCTGTCTGTTGGCCCGCTTATCGCGGGGGTCATCCACGCCGCCGACGATGAATTGCGCTTCCCCCCACTCGACAAAATTCCCGGAGGCACGGGCGACGTCGCGGGACTCGGAGGCATAGGCGATGTATGCCGAGGCAAAGAAATGCTGCAGTTTATCCTTGTCACCGTGTTCTCCCTCCGGCGTGTCGCGATAGAGCCGCGAGGGAAGGCTGTTCCGGCGGAGGAGAAACAGGCTGTCCTCTTCAAAAGTCAATGGCAATCCGACTGCTCCGAGCACCGGCAACTTCACATCGACATTGCGATGTTCCAACGTCGCCATCATGGACAGGAACAGAGCGCGGGAGATATTGTACCGTGTGATCTTCAGGGCTTTCATGTAAATGGCGTCCACGGCCCGCATATCTCCGCAAAGCCGAAGCAGAGCACCAAACCGCTCATCGCGCACATAAGCCCGAATCCGGCGAGTATCCTTAATCATTTCCGGCGTAAAGAGCTCGCCGAGTGCTTTGAACAGGGAAAACCCGTCATTTTCACCTTCGTCAAAACTCCATGTCAATCCATCCGGTCCGGGGTTGTCACCGCATTGGGCGGCGAGCGGAAGGGGGCCGAGGCCGAGAAGGGACAGACACACCATCCATCGTGTTACGCAGACGCGCATACTCTGAACTCGATCGAGCCGTGATATTCCCGAAAAAAGGAATGGAGCATGGCCGAGACCTTACCGGAACAATCCTCCGTCACGTCTGAAGGATACCGGCATTGAACCTCGGGATGTCCGGGTTACAGTTTGCCATCTCTATTCCACGGGAAACGAGGTCGCGAGTTTCAACCGGATCGATAATTCCATCCACCCAAAGGCGGGCCGCGGCAAAGAGGGGGTCCAATTCCGTATTATAGCGGTCCTGAATCTCCTTCAGCAGGTTCCCCTGCTCCTCACTGGTGATATGCTTTCCCCCTTTTTCCATGGCCTGGACTTTGATTCCGAGGAGCGTCTCACTTGACTGCTTCCCCCCCATCACGGCGATTTGTGCCGAAGGCCATGCATAGATCAACCGCGGGTCGTAGGCCTTGCCGCACATCGCGTAATTCCCCGCCCCATAACTGTTGCCGATAAGAAAGGTGAATTTTGGGACAACGCTGTTGGCGACGGCGTTGACCATCTTCGCTCCATCCTTGATGATCCCTCCCTGCTCTGCGCGGCTGCCCACCATGAACCCGGTCACATCCTGAAGAAAAACAAGCGGGATCAACTTCTGATTACAATTCATAATGAACCGGGCTGCCTTGTCGGCGCTGTCGCTGTAGATAACACCTCCGACCTGCATCTCTCCCCCCGAAGTTTTCACCACAGAACGCTGGTTGGCCACGATTCCGACCGCCCATCCGTCTATCCGGGCATATCCGGTGATGATGGTTTTCCCGAAGCCCGCCTTATACTCGTCGAAATCCCCTCCATCGATCAGCCGTGCGAGGATCTGAAAGGTATCGTAGGGTTTCGACCGATCGGCGGGAATAATCCCGTACAGTTCCTCGGAGGAGAATCGGGGCGGGCGCGGCGATTCACGATTGAACCCGGCCTGCGGCCGTCTCCCCAATTTTGAAACGATGCTGCGGATTTTTTCCAGACACTCACGGTCGTCCTTCATCTTGTGATCCGTCACGCCGCTGATCTCACATTGGACGGAAGCGCCACCGAGGGATTCGTTATCGATCTCTTCGCCGATCGCCGCCTTGACGAGATGAGAGCCTGCGAGGAAAACACTGCCTGTCCCTTCGACGATCATCGCCTCATCGCTCATGATCGGAAGGTACGCCCCGCCGGCAACACACGGCCCCATAATCGCGGCAATCTGAACGATACCCAGGGAGGACAAAACGGCGTTGTTCCGAAAAATCCGGCCGAAATGCTCCTTGTCAGGAAAAATCTCCGACTGGAGTGGAAGGAAAACGCCCGCAGAATCGACGAGATAGACGAGGGGCAGCCTGTTCTCAAGGGCGATCTCCTGGGCGCGGAGGTTCTTCTTGCATGTCATCGGGAACCACGCACCGGCCTTGACGGTCGCATCGTTGGCTACGATCACGACATCGCGGCCGTGGATCTTGCCGATTCCGAAGACCGTGCCCGACGACGGGGCACCACCATACTCTTCGTACATTCCATGGGCCGCAAACAACCCGATTTCCATGAACCGGCTCCCGGGGTCGATCAACGCCTCGATCCGCTCCCGGACAAACATTTTGCCCTTCTTCCGATGCCGCTCGATCGCAGCCGCACCACCCCCGAGTTTCACAAGGTCCGTTTGTCGACTCAGCGCACGGAGAAGCGAGCGGGTGTGTTCCTCGTTCTTCGAGTAGCCGGAATCCCGCTTTATTTCACTTCCGAGAAGTGTCATACTCTCCATAGGCCGTAGAGGTACATGATTATTGCACGGGGGGTTGCATCCCCCTCATCCAAAGCGTGTAGACCAAACTCCTTGCCTCTTCAAGCTTCGGATTGAACATCGTCGCCTGTACGGCGTATCCCAGAGCGCGTTTGTAATCCCCGGTATACGTCAGCGACCGGGCAAGCTGATAGAGCATGAGATCCTGACGGATACGTCTATCCTCCGCACTCGTATTCTGCATCTTGAGAACAGCACGGTACTGCTCCGCGGCTTGCGCGTAGAGGCCGGTATTGTAATAGAGATCACCCAGCTTCGCCCGGTGGTAATACATGCTGTCGCCGGTCAGGGCGATGCTTCGTTTGAAGAGTTGTTCCGAGACCCGGATGTCTAGTCCACCGACACTGCTGGCAACGGCACGTTCAAAAGAAAACTTTTGCCATGCATACGCGCTGATCATTTCCGGATCGTCCGGCCGGAGTTCGGCCAACCGGCGATGATGCTGGAGTTGCTCCTGGCCCCTGTTCAACTGCCCGCACAACGATGCCAGTTGCCAAAGAGCCCGGAAATCATCAGGATGAGACCGGACATACTCGGCGAGCATGGCGTAGGCCAGCACCCTGTTGCCGCGCGTCGATTCCGAATGGAAGAGCCCGACGTTCAGCCGCTCCGTATCCGTCAGGCCCTGACTCAAGGAATACTTCCCCAGCCACGAGGGGACCGCTCCAAACGAAGTACGTTCATCGAACCGGTGCAGTTGAGTGCTGCCTTCATTCAGGAACAGCGCGCGGGGGGCCCAATACTCAAGCAAGGGAAGCTGTTCCGTATTCAAGGGACCAAGTCCAGCGTACTCCCGAAGTCGCTCCTGAGAAAGCATGCGGAGGGAATACACCGTCGCAACGTCGGTTACGTCGATGCGTTTGAGGTCAAGCCGGACCGGGTCCTCCGAAAGTTTCCGTTGCAGGAGTTGCTCATCGGGAACCTGTGGGTCCATCGAACCCACGAGCAGAACATCCCCGACGAGCGATTGCCACACTGAGACGTTCGGGAAAACGGATTGGAACGTCCTGGCAATCATTTTGAAGATTTCATCGTTCGTTTCATACAGCTGCACCCATTGGACCATCAGCCCACCCGGGCGAAGGCGATTCCTGCATTCCCGGAGGAACTCCAGCGTGTAGAGATTACCTATCCCGGCAATCCATGGGTTGGACGGCTCGCTGACAATGACGTCGTACCGGCCCATGGTGAGGTTCAGGAAGGAGAGCGCGTCGTCGATGACAATCCGGACACGCGGGTCCTGCAACGGCTTGTTGTTCACCTCTTCAAAATGCACAGATGCTTCAATCACTTCCGACGAAATTTCCACACACTCGACCTTCTTCACGGGATGGGTCAGTATGCTCCCCACAGTGACTCCGCTGCCGTAACCGATGACCAGCGCCGTATCAGCATGGGGATGGAGAAGCATCGGGATCTGTCCAAGCAGCACCTGCGTCGGGAGGTCGACTTTCGATGACGCATCTGCCTTGCCATTCAGCATAAGGATCTTTTGCTCCCCTAACGCGCCGCGCCCCTCAACAACCCCCACCGTCATCGAAGTCCCTTCTTTATAGTATAATACCCTCACCATTTCATTTCCTTGCCTGAATTCCGCATAACTGGAGGGGGGCTCAACATTCCGGGCAATGTTCCGAAAAGTGCCGGAAAGCATCACCGACCGATTCCAATCCGCACTCAGGGAAAAATATCCCAGGATGATGATTCCGCATGGGATAAGGATGGCCAGGCGTCGACGAACTCGTGCATCCGTATCGAGCGCAACCACGCCCGCGGCCAGCACGATGTTCACGACCATCGCAACCTCCATAGCATGACGCACTCCGATCGTGGGTATGAGAAGAAGTCCGGCAGCGAGGGATCCGATCACGGTTCCCATGGTATTCACGGAAAACACATTCCCGACCGATCGCCCCAGCACTGCCATACTCCGAATGGCAATCCGGCTTGCAACCGGCAATGTCATGCCAAGGAAAATTGTGGGGACGAACATGATCAGGAAACTGAACAAAAACTGGCTCCCAAGATAAAAGGGATAGGCGCCGCTGGTCCGGCTGAGCATATGGCCAACCTGCCAGAAGATGTACGGAATCATTCCATACAGGGGTAAGGTCAATGCCATGGAGAGACCGACGCCGAGCTGACAGAGAGCCAGAAATCCAAAGAGATTTTTTATCTTTCCGAAGAGCGTCGAGACGAGCCAACTTCCGACCGTGATACCGGAGATGAAGGCAACCACCATCAAGGAGTACGAATAGGTGGAGGAGCCGAGGACAGGGATCATCAACCGTACCCAGGCCACTTCGTAGATCATCGATGTCAGGCCGGACAGACCCGCCACAACAAGTGCCATGGTCACCTGTCGGGAAGAGAACGAATACAGGACTTGATCAACTTCTGCGGGGGGATCGATGCGGGTGTCCACTTCCCTCCGGGGCAAGGTCTCTCCAACGGGGAGTCGTTGCCCCATCCAGACCAGAATCAGCGAGACAAAACCTATGAGAATATTGGTGACGGCCGCAGAGTACACCGTCACCGAGAGGCCGACCAGTGGAATAAGGGAGAACCCGGCCAACAGGGATCCGACAACGGCGCCGAAGCTGTTCAAGAAATAGAGCGTCGCGACATTGCGCCCCGCGTCCTCGATCCTTTCCGAAATAAACCGGACGAGGATCGGCAACGTCCCTCCCATCAGGATGGTGGGAAAGAGCAGGGTGAGGAGGCTCACCACCAGCTTCAGCATGAGAACTTCCGTACTGTCGCTTTGCAGTTGGAGGGAAATGACAACACTGGTGAAGGCTGATTTACACCAGTCGAGAAGCGTTGGATAGAACAGACAGTAGACACCGATCACGATCTCCAGCACGGCGTAGAGAAATAGCGGGCGTTTCGAAGTGTCCGCGCGCCGGCCCCAAAGCGCCGCACCGATCGCCAATCCCCCCATAAATGTTGCAAGGACAACGGTTTGTGCATAGGTTGTGTTGCCGAGGAACAGTGAGAGGTATTTGAACCATACCACTTGGTACATTAAACCTGTCGCGCCAGAGATGATGAACAGAAGCGCAATAATGCCGTAGAGAGTTTGTTTTTTCATGGACCCTGTGGTTGGGAGTTACGTATGGAGGAGGTTCTTTGCGATGACCAGCCGTTGTACTTCCGAGGTTCCTTCTCCAATGGTAAGGAGTTTTACGTCACGGTAGAACTTCTCGACAGGAAATTCTTTGATAAAACCATATCCTCCATGAATCTGAACGGCTTCCGTGGCAGCCCTCTGGGCCGCCTCACTGGCAAAGAGCTTGGCCTGGGCGGCGATGAGATTGATATCCTCGCCGTTTGACTTCGCCAATGCTGCACGACGGGTAAGCAGCCTGGAGGCCTCAAGCTCGGTCGCCAGATCGGCTATCTTGAACTGGATACCCTGGAACTCACCGATAGGTTTTCCGAACGCCTGCCGCTGCTTTGCGTACCGGATCGCTGCTTCGAGCGCCCCCTGCGCCAATCCCACCGAGAGGGCTGCGATTCCCACCCGGCCGCTGTCAAGAACGGCCAGGGCCTGCTTGAACCCTTCCCCTGCATTTCCCAGAAGGTTCTCCTTCGGCACGCGGACATGGTCGAACATCATCGTCACGGTGTCGCTCGCCCGCATGCCCAGCTTGTTCTCCTTTTTGCCGACGCTGACCCCCTCCCTGTCCCGCTCAACAATGAGGGCAGAAATACCCTTGTTCCCCTGCGTTGGATCGGTCTTTGCCATGACAACGTAGGTCGAGGCGTATGAGCCATTGGTGATAAAACATTTCGAGCCGTTCACCAGGTACGAATCCCCTTCTGCCGTGGCGGTCGTCTTCAATCCGGAGGCATCGCTCCCCGACCCGGGCTCCGTCAAGCACCACGCGCCGATTTTCGACCCGGTGGCAAGGTCGGGAACGAACCGCCTCCGTTGCTCCGGATTGGCAAACATCGCAATGTGCTGGAGACACAGGCCGCTGTGTGCCGCGAGCGTCAGCCCCACCGAAGGATCGACGCGGGAGATTTCTTCCATAATGATGATGAACTCGGATGCGGAAAGCCCGGCCCCGCCGAGCTCTTCCGGGACAGTCACCCCGAGGAACCCAAGCTCGCCCATCTTTTTCACAATCTCCAGCGGAAACTCCTGGGCTTCATCATACTTCATGACGTGAGGTTTGATTTCCGCTTCTGCAAAATCGCGCACAGAACGTTGAAGCAGTTTCATTTCCTCGGTCAAATCCAATTCTATTCCCGTATCAGCGCCGACGCCGTTGCTCATGCTCCTCCCCGATTTGAAATTGTTCCATGGTGATTTGTTTCTCCTGTTTGTGCCGGAAAGCGTTTAAAATCCTCCACAAGCATCGCGGCCAGGTCGTACGGCGAGAGTTCTTTCCGATAGACCTTGGCCAGCCGAGCGGAGAGCTCGCCGGATCGATTGACATCCCAGAAATCCACTCGCAGCCGGTCATCGATGATTTCCCGGATGCGACGCTCGAGACGAACGGTACGTCGCTGTTCCAAGGTCCCGCTGGAGGCGAGGTACTCACGGTGTCGTTGGATCAGGGCGGCAACCTCCGCCACACCTTTTCCGTCGCTTGCCTGTGTTTTCACAACATCAGGCAGCCAATGATCCGCATCATGCGGCCTAAATCCCAGAATCATCTTGATCGACATCACGGCTTGGTCTGCACCGGGCCGATCAGCCTTGTTCAGCACAAAGAAATCACCGATTTCCATCAATCCGGCTTTCATGGCCTGGATCGCATCGCCCGACTCCGGGACGAGGACGACGATGGTCGTATCGGAAGCGGCTGCAATATCGAGCTCCGATTGGCCGACGCCCACCGTTTCCATTAATACGATCTCATAGCCCGCCGCGTCGAGAATGTCCGCAGCTTCTTTCGCTTTTTTGCTTAATCCACCCAGGCTTCCCCGGGACGCCATGCTGCGTATGAACACTCCCGCATCAAGTTCAACTTCCGACATACGGACACGGTCCCCGAGAAGAGCGCCCCCCGTAAAAGGACTCGTCGGATCGACAGCGATAATTCCCACCGTCCGACCCTCGCCGCGAAAATGCTTCGCGAGCTTGTTGGTCAGCGTGCTTTTACCCGCTCCCGGTGGACCCGTAATTCCAATCCGGTATGCGTTCCCGGTCCGGGCATACACTCCGTTCAACAACTCCACTGCGGAAGGCGCATCGTTCTCCACAAGCGAAATCGCCCGTGCTACGGCACGACGCTCTCCCTGATGCAAACTCTTCACGATATGGTCGATCGCGGCCTTCAACAGACATCCTCACTGTTGTTTCCGAAAGTATTCGGCAGTCAGTTGCAGTCCCTCCTCGAGGGTCACAGTCGGACTCCAACCCCATGCCCGCTGGATGTTCTTGAAGCTGATGACGCTGCGCTTCTGTTCCCCCGGTTTTGCGGGTCCATGGGTCTCCGGCGTCGACGGGCTCAGGATTCTGGCGAGACTTCGAAACAGAACGTTCACGTCGGTTTCCACTCCGGTCCCGACATTAAACGTATGGGAGCCGTCTGCCTGAAGAGCAAGAACGTTTGCCCGCACCACATCTGCGACGTACGTATAGTCGCGAGTCTGCGTCCCGTCGCCGTTGATCAAAGGCTGTTCACCCTTGAGCATTTTGGCTGCAAAAATCGCGACGACCCCTGCTTCACCATGCGGGTTTTGTCTCGGACCATAGACGTTTGCATAGCGCAAGATAGTGTACTGCTTGCCGTACGTTTCCCTGTAGAAAAAGAGATAGTGCTCTGTGGAGAGCTTTGAGATCCCATAGGGAGAAAGCGGCCGGGTCGGATGCTCCTCGTCGGCAGGAAAATAGTCCTGTTCCCCGTAAATCGCCCCTCCGGTCGAGGAAAAAATAAATTTTGCCACTCCATGCTTCCGTGCAGATTCCAAAACGTTCAGCCCGCCTATCACATTCACCCCCGCGTCGAATTGCGGATCGTCAACCGAGCGACGCACATCCATTTGCGCCGCGTGGTGATTCACGACATCGATGGCATGTTCCTTGAACACTTTTTCAAGTCCGGAGTCACGGATATCAAGTTGGTAAAACAGTGCCTTCGGATGAAGGTTCTCCCGCCTTCCGCTGGAAAGATCGTCGACGACCACAACAGTGTGCCCCCCTCCGACGTACGCATCGACGATATGCGAACCGATAAATCCGGCTCCGCCGGTTACAAGGATCTTCAACGCGTCTTCTCCTGTGGTATGCGCTTCAGTGCTTTTTGGCCTATATCGGACCGATAGTACGCCCCATCGAATGCGATTTTGCTGACGGCCGTGTAGGCATTCCTGATGGTTCCCTGCAGATCATGATCGTATCCGATGGCGGTGACCCCGAGAACCCTTCCACCGGATGTCAGGATCTCCTCCCCTTCCTTCTTTGTACCGGCATGAAAGACCACGATGCCGTCTTCAGCCTTGAACGAATCGAGCCCCCTGACAACAGCGCCTGTCTCGTAATCATCCGGATATCCTCTTGATGCCATCACGACGCAGACGGCTGAGGCCGGGTGCCGCCCCACGGTCGCGGGATCCAGTTTTCCCCGGGCCACGGAGAGAAACAGGTCGGCGAGGTCGCCTTGGATGAGCGGGATCACGACCTGCGTCTCCGGATCGCCGAAGCGACAGTTGTACTCGATGACCTTGGGGCCTGTTTCGGTGATCATGAGGCCGCAATAGAGGCATCCGGTGTAGGGCGTTCCTTCCGCTTTCATACCTCTCAGGGTCGGCCCGATAATTTCCTGTTCAACACGTTGAAACATTTCCGCTGTCACGATGGGAGCAGGTGCATACGCGCCCATACCCCCGGTGTTTTTGCCAAGGTCCCCGTCCAGAATACGTTTATGATCCTGCGCAGCCGCGAGTGTAATGGAGCGCTCGCCGTCGGTTACGGCAAACACAGACGCCTCCTCCCCTGCCAGAAACTCCTCGATCACCACCCTTTCCCCTGCCGGACCGAACGCGTGATGAACCATGATATCGGTAAGGGCTGCAATCGCAATCTCGGCGGTCTCACAGATCAGTACACCTTTACCCGCGGCAAGTCCGTCCGCCTTCACCACAATCGGGGGAACCAATTCGTAGACGAATCGTTCCGCCTCGAACCGTTGTCCCACCGTGAAGCTTTGATACCGCGCGGTGGGGATACCGTACCGAGTCATAAAATCTTTGGAGTACACCTTGCTCCCTTCCAACTTCGCGGCAGCTTTCCTCGGACCGAAAATCGGGAGTCCGTTTGTTTCAAAGAGGTCGACGATCCCCTGCACGAGCGGTCCTTCGGGCCCGACGACGGTCAGGTTAATTTCTTTTTCTCTGGCAAATCGGAGAAGACCATCAAGATCCGTCGGTTTGAGGGGAACAAGTTCACAATGCCGGCTGATTCCTGCATTGCCGGGGGCGCAATACAGCTTATGGACGCGGTCGCTGTGGCGCAGTTTCCAGACAAGCGCATGTTCCCGTCCTCCTGAACCGATCACCAGCACGTTCATGCGACGCGTTCCTCCCTCCGCACCAAGGCATTCTTATCAATGTCCATCAAGGCTTCGAATTGTTTCGCCAGCTCCCCGGTCAACTGAAGGCGGTTATATCTCCGCGCAAATTCGGCGGGAATCGACTTCAGTTCGTTCCGCTGATAGCGTGCAAAGATGTCCAGTAATGCCTGCTCATGCGCTCCGACATCGTTCAGCGGGACACAGACACCCGCCTTGCTCTCCAGGATCAACTGCTTGACATGCCCCTCCACCACCGACGCCAGGATCGGTTTGCGGGTGCCGATATATTCGTACAGCTTTCCGGGAGATTGGTACGGATTGTCCAGAACAAACCAGAGGAGGTCCGATTCCAGAAGCTTTCCTATGCACTCTTTGTGTTCGAGATATCCTGTAAAGTTCACATCGTTCTGAAGACCCAGCTTGTTGACCAGAAGTTGGTCCTCCCCGCGTATGTTGCCGATCAACGTAAGCTCAATTCTTCCCCGCAGGGTCGGCGATGCCTGGAAAATATTATGAAGGGCATGGAGAAGAACGGAGGGGGTGCGCTCCGCGTAAAAAGTCCCTGCATGGGCGATTCGAAGCTTGTTCCGTCGAGGGGGATGCGAAACCCGGCCGGTGTCAAGATCTTCCGGATCGTATCCTTGTGGGATAATCACGACATCCTGGAAGTCGAGGGCCAGGTAGTGCTTCAAAATACTCTCCTTGACGCTCCTCAGGGTCACGACAACTTTGTCGGCGGCTTTCAACACACTCTTCTCCATCCGATAATGCACGTAGCGATGGACGGGAGTCGGATAGTACTTGAAGGGATATTCAAGCCAGGCGTCGCGATAGTCCAGAACAACGGGAAGTTTGAACCGATGCTTCAACTCCCGGGCAATGAGGAAATCGGTCTGGGGTGGAGCGGTCGCAAAGATCAAGTCGAAGGGCTCCCGTCGCAGAAGGTCCGATGCAGCCTTCAGGGCACTGGATTTCCAGCCGATTTTCGTGTCGGGGAAGAAAACGGAGTCGCCGCAGAACTGGAGGAACTTCCTCATCCGTTCCGAGGGCATTTTGACGACACTCTGCTTTTTGAACAACCGATTGGCGTCGAGGGAACTGGCGCGGACGATATTCGCTCCTGCCTGCTCCACTTCAGTCAACAATGATTCATCCATGGCATAATACCCGGTCTTCCCAACCGTCAACACCGTTGGCTTCCATCCATACTTGGGAAGGTACTTGACGAACTTCGCCGTCCGCTGAACCCCGCTGAGTCCCATGGGGGGGAAGTAATACGCGATCACCAGCACATTGCGCATAGCGTTTATCATACCACGATCAATTCCTTCGGGGACCGATTCAGCACTTCCCCATGGTCTTTGTGGATCAGCAGATCATCTTCAATACGAACCCCGCCGAAGCCGGGAAGATAGACTCCCGGTTCGATGGTCACGACGTTGCCCGCAACGAGGACGTCGTTACTGAGTCTGGACAAGCGCGGAATTTCATGGACCCGCAGTCCCAGACCATGGCCGAGGGAATGGGTAAAGTACTTCGCCAGATTCCCGCGCCGCAGGGATCGGCGGCTCAGGGCATCGAGCGCTCTCCCGGACATGCCCGCGTGTGCTGCCCCGATCGCCAGTTCCTGTGCCTGCAACACCGCAGTATAGATGCCTCTCGCTTTGCGCGAAGGAGCGCCGACTGCGACCGTCCTTGTGAGGTCGCTATGATACCCCTCGAACCGGCAACCGAAATCGAGCGTCACGAGTTCTCCCTTGCGAACGATTTTCTCCGATGCACGAGCATGCGGGAAGGCACCTCGTAGGCCGCTCGCGACAATCGGCTCGAACGCATCGGCATCCGCGCCGTACTTCCTGTGCCAGTAGCTGATCTCCGCGGCAATCTCTTTTTCCGCCAGTCCCGGCTTGAGGATGGTCAGGAGTTTCTTAAAAACTTTGTCGGTGATTGCCACCGCGCGTTTGATTCGCTCAATTTCGGAATCATCCTTGACTGTTGCAACGCCCTCGATCAACCCGGATGTCAGGGCAAATCGCTTCTTCGGAAACAGTTTCTTGAGGCTCCCCATGGAAGCAACAGAGAGATGTTGCGCTTCAACGCCGATGCGTCGCTCATGGCGAAACAGTCCGCACCGGCTGATCTCACCCCACAAACTCCCTTTTGCGATGAGAATTTTTGCAGAAAGCACCTCGTCCCGGACCTGGTCTGCATAGCGGCCATCCGTGAGAAGCCAAAGTGAATCCTTGGTGAGAACAGCCACGGCGTGTGACCCGGAGAAACCCGAGAGGTATCGAACATGGGGAAGGGAGGTAACCAGGAACGCGTCGAGACGGGAACGCACCACCCGATGTCGGACCTCTTCAACCCTTCGTGCCTGGGGACTCCTCTGGAGCATCGCGCAGTGACTCGTTCGTCGGAAGGATGGTTAGAGGTGGTAGTTGGGGGCTTCTTTGGTGATGGAAATGTCGTGCGGATGGCTTTCGCGCAGTCCGGCATCCGTCATCCGGATAAATTGCGTCCGCTGTTGCATCTCGGCGATCGTGCGACAGCCGCAGTAACCCATCGCAGCACGCAGTCCACCAACCATTTGATGAATGGTTTCGCCAATGGACCCCTTGTAGGGGACGCGGCCTTCAATGCCTTCCGGGACAAGTTTCTGGATATCGTCCTCGACATCCTGGAAGTATCGATCCCTGCTCCCCCGCTTCATCGCTTCGAGCGATCCCATCCCCCGGTACATCTTGTAGCTCCGCCCTTCATACAGAACTTTCTCGCCGGGACTTTCATCGACCCCGGCAAAGAGTCCACCCACCATAACCGAATCGGCCCCCGCTGCAATTGCTTTTGCAATATCCCCCGTCTGCTTGATACCGCCGTCCGCGATCAGGGGAACCTTCGAACGTACCGCCACTTTCGCGCATTGCATGATGGCTGTGACCTGTGGAACACCGACACCTGCAACCACGCGCGTGGTACAGATCGATCCGGGACCGATTCCAATCTTGATCGCGTCGGCTCCTGATTTCACAAGGTCTTTGGTCGCTTCCCCGGTTGCCACATTGCCGGCGATGAGTTCGATATCGTACTTCGATTTGATCCGTTTCACCATCTCCAGAACGCCCCTGGAATGACCGTGCGCCGTGTCGACCACCACCACATCCACTCCGGCCTGAACGAGAGCACCGACCCGCTCCAGCGTATCGCTGGTAACGCCAACAGCGGCGCCTACACGGAGCCGACCGAGCTTGTCCTTACAGGCAAAGGGGTATCGCTTCTTCTTCTGAATGTCCTTGAAGGTAATAAGTCCCTTCAGCTTTCCGTGCTTATCCACAACCGGAAGCTTTTCGATGCGATGCTTCTGCAAAATAACTTCCGCCTCTTCCAGCGTGGTTCCGACGGGCGCCGTAATCATCTTGCCGTTGGTCATCACCTTGGCAACTTCGAGGTCGAGGTTCGGTTCGAATCGCAGGTCCCGGTTAGTCAGAATACCGACGAGACTTTCGTTCTCGACGATCGGGATCCCCGAAATCGAGTACTTGCGCATGACCTCAAGCGCTTCACGGACAGTCTGCCGCGGTGAGAGCGTGATGGGATGGCGAATCATGCCGCTCTCCGAACGCTTCACCTTATCGACTTCTTCCGCGTGCCGCTCTACGGACATGTTCTTATGAAGAATCCCTATCCCTCCTTCGCGCGCGATCGCAATTGCCATGCCGGACTCCGTCACGGTATCCATGGCTGCGCTCATGATCGGGATGTTCAACTCAATCAGCCTTGTCAACCTTGTCCGTACATCCGTCTCTCTCGGTAGCACCAGGGATTTTGCAGGCACGAGAAGCACGTCGTCGTATGTTAATGCTTCACCGATTACTTTTTTAAACGCCATAGAATCCTCTTGACCTTCTTACACATCGTTACGTGAACGCCCCGATGCCGGTGATGTCTTCACCGATGATCAGGGTATGCATTTCATGGGTGCCTTCGTACGTTTTCACCGATTCCAGGTTCGCTGCATGGCGCATCACCGGGTACTCATTCAGGATTCCGTTCGCGCCCAGAATCTCACGCGCCATGCGGGCAATCTCGAGCGCGTAGTAGACATTATTCCGCTTGGCCATCGACACCTGGTTGAATTTCGCCTTCCCCTGATCCTTCAGTCGCCCGAGCTGAAGACAAAGAAGCTGTCCTTTTGTGATTTCCGTGACCATATGGACAAGTTTTTCCTGTGTCATCTGGAATCCCGCAATAGGTTTTCCAAACTGGATACGTGATTTTGCGTAGGACAGGGCCGTATCGTAACACGCCATGGCCGAGCCCAACGCGCCCCACGCAATACCATATCGTGCCTGGGTAAGACACATCAAAGGCGATTTCAATCCGCCGGAACCCGGCAGAATATTCTCTTCGGGGATCAGGCAATCCTGAAATACCAATTCGGAGGTCACGGACGCCCTGAGGGAATGTTTCCCCTTCATCTCCGGGGCGGTAAACCCCTTTGTTCCCTTTTCGACCAAGAATCCCTTAATCTCTCCCTCCAGTTTCGCCCACACAACGGCGACGTCGGCAATCGTTCCATTGGTGATCCACATCTTGGCCCCATTCAGGACATAGCCCCCCTCCCTTCGCTCAGCCCGCGTGATCATCCCTCCGGGATTCGAGCCGAAGTCCGGTTCCGTCAATCCAAAGCAACCGATTTTCTCGCCGCGCGCAAGTCCCGGAAGCCAGTGATCCTTCTGCTGTTCCGTTCCGAACGTAAAGATCGGGTACATCACGAGCCCGCTCTGCACCGAAGCAAAACTGCGAACACCGCTGTCCCCCCGCTCCAACTCCTGCATCATCAGCCCATACGCAACATTATTCAATCCTGCGCATCCGTACCGCTCCGGGAGTGTAGGTCCAAACAACCCGATCTCTGCCATTTGGGGAATCAAATCCATGGGAAACGTACCCGCCTCATAATGCCGTTCGATGACAGGGAGAACGTTATCGGCAACAAACTCGTGCACGGTATTGCGGACGAGAAGTTCGTCTTCGGACAACGCCTCATCGATGGTATAATAGTCCAGGCCTTGATACGCCGACATGAAAGATTCCTCGGAGGGAATAAGATGTGTCTAGAATAAACGACAGGAGGGATTGTTGCCCGTCGAATGTGGCAAAAATTAGTTAATTAAGCCGCGAAAGTCAAGGTAAGGAACGGTAGGGGGAAAAATAAGAGAGCCAGTTTCTCAATCGTCCCACCATAGGCGACCGATAACTGGCTCATCAAGAAGGAGGTAGCTTTTTTAATGCTCCCAACATTTAGACGGCACGATCCAAAAAAAGTTGCACTGGATCCAAAAAAAAATCAGAGGGAAACCCTATATGAACAATGAGGGGAGGAGAGGTAAAGAGTGCGGCTGGTCAAGAGCTTACGCGTTATTCCCTGGCGGCGGGACCTGAAGCTTGTACCGTTTGATCTTCAGGTAGAGCGTTTTGGTTGTAATACCGAGGATTTCTGCAGTTTTCACCCTGTTCCAATTGTGATGCTCAAGAACCCTTTGAATGTGAATCTTCTCGATCTCCTCCAGGGACACCAGGGGTGGAGTTCCATTGTTCGATAGCGCCGCTGCGTGAGATGGAACCTGCTGTGCAAGAGCGGGGTTAATCCACAGGTCGCGGGGTTCAATAACCTCACCCTGTGAAAGGATGGAAGACCCCTCAATGACATGTTCCAATTCTCGCACGTTACCCGGCCAATCATATTGCATGAGCAATGCCAAGGCCTCAGGACTTACCGTTTTTGTCTTGGATTTCGATTTACGTTTAACAAAGTGTGCTATGAGAAGAGGGATGTCCTCTTTCCGCTCTCTCAAGGGCGGGATCTGAATACTGACCACATTCAGCCGGTACAAAAGATCCTCCCGAAACTTCCCCTCCTGAACCTGCTTCTGGAGGTCCTTATTGGTGGCTGAAACCACCCGTACGCTGACATGCATGGAAGCGGTGCCCCCCACGCGGCGGAATTCCCCCGTCTCGAGAAAACGAAGGAGCTTTGCCTGCGTCGGCTGGCTGATATCCCCAACCTCATCAAGGAAGAGCGTGCCACCATCCGCCACTTCCACCAAACCCTGTTTGGCGGAATAGGCATTGGTAAACGACCCTTTTTCATGGCCGAAGAGTTCGCTTTCCAGCAGCTGGTCGGGAATCGAAGCGCAGTTCACGGCTACGAACGGGCGATCTTTATGCGGGCTTTCGTTGTGGAGCAGGTGGGCTACAAGCTCCTTGCCCGTTCCGCTGGGGCCCTGGATCAGAACAAACGCCTCGCTGGCAGCCACCTTCCTGACATTCTCAATGACATTTTTGAAAGCCGGGCTTTCCCCGATGATGCCGCTCGACCCCGTGATGCGGTTCAGCTCGTTGTACATGACCTTTTTGTCAATGACAAGCTGACGCCGGTCAAGCGCGCGGCTCATGGTAGCGAGTAGCTGATCGGTATCGTACGGTTTGCTTACAAAATCATAAGCGCCAAGTTTCATCGTCTCGATCGCGGTTTTATAGTCGACGATGTTGGTGAGCATGATGACTTGCGTGGTGGGGGCGTGCTCATTGATGAACCTCAGGACATCGATGCCGCTGACGCGGGGCATTTTGATGTCAAGCAAAACAATGTCGTAAATTTTGGATTGGAGGAGGTTGATTGCCTCGGTACCGTTCAAGGCAACATCGACGTCGTATCCGCCGAGCTCTTCGAGTTCGGTCTTGAGGAGAAACGTGATGGATTCTTCGTCGTCAACTACGAGGATTTGGAACTTCTTCGGCATGAGGCTCCCCGGCGCGATGGGGTTAGACTCCACTCAGAACGCGCTCAACAGTCGTAAGCAGGTCGACAAGATCGTAGGGTTTGCTGACAAAATCCTCCGCGCCAAGTTTCTTCGATTCGATCGCATTCTTCAAGTCGGCAAAACCGGTCAGCATGATCACCTTGGTGTCGGGATGGGTTTCCTTGACAAATTTCAGCACTTCGAAACCGTCGACGTTGGGCATTTTGATATCGAGGAGAATGAGGTCGAACTCGTCCTTCTTCAGGATCTCGATTGCCTCCGAACCGTCAGCCGCCGACGCTACTTTGTATCCCTCCCCTTCCAGCTCTGAACTCAGAACCGTCCGGAGAGCATCTTCATCGTCGACAACGAGAATTCTGTTTTTTTGAGGCATAGATCGATCTCCTTGAGACTCAGCCCTCCGCCGCACGGTCCGTGGGCGATCCGTATTGCAGGGAGCGGAAAGTGCGGGCAGTATAGAGAAATTCCCTCTGAAATGCAACCGTCGGAATCACCTCACGGGAATACCCCCTCATGAAGTCCTTCGTTGCAACTCAAAGGAACTTCCCTTACCTTTTTGCACTTATGACCGAGTCCCCCTTCCCGACACAGCACAAGCTCATCCATGTTCTCCTGGTAGACGACGATATCAGTTTTGCGAAACTCGTCCAGCACCACCTCCAAAAATTCCAGAACCGCGAGTTCAAACTCATCTGGAAAGAGAATGTCGAAGAAGCGCTGCTGGAAGTACAGCAAAACAAGGCGCTCGACCTCATCCTCACGGACTATGTTTTGCAGGGGTCCAACGGGCTTGAATTCTGCCTGCAACTCAACGAGATGAATTCCGAGATCCCCATTGTCTTCATTACCGCCACACGCGATTTCAAGCTTGCCATTGAAGCCATGAAGCTGGGCGTGGAGGACTTCCTGATCAAGGAGGATCTGGCCGAGTCCATTCTCCCCCGCACGATCGTCAACGTATTAGATCGCGTTCGGATACACAAGCAGATCAAGGCAGTTGAGAAACGCATGCTCATCGCGGAAAAGCGGGCGGAGGCGATCCGCGAGTTAGTCGTGACAGTGTGCCACGAGTTTAATAATCCGCTTGCAGCCATCAAGATCAGCGCCGACCTCATCAGACGCCAGCCGTTGTCGGATGCCGACAACGCAGTGCTG
>DKJQ01000273.1 GCA_002454845.1 Ignavibacteria bacterium UBA6688 | reverse complement strand
GCCATCGCTTACGCGATGGGCTGATTCTGCTGTCCCTCCGGGACAGTAATATGCCCGGGTGACTTGCGCGACAGGCCCATTCTGCTATTCCTACGGACAGTTCAAGTCTCCGCTTCCACATTCAGGCCATCCACCACCGCGACAATGATGGTATGAACCGGGACATCCTTGCGCCCAAGGATCTGTTGGGCTCCCGACCCTTCCTGGATCACGAGGACGGTGTCACCGACTCCCGCATCCACACGATCGATCGCGAGCATATCCCTTCCAAGAGGCTTTCCATCAAGGTCGATGGGCTGAACGATCAGGAGCTTGTACTCGTTCAGCGTTTCATTTTTCTGGCTTGAGACGATCGTGCCGGTTACTTTGCAGAGAATCATACTCGTTTCCTTTTGCTTCCGGGTTACTATTTACCGCAGAGACGCGGAGAACACCGAGGCACTATTGTTTTGTAGCCGACATCCGCTTCAGGTCCGCCTCCGCAGCGATATAGCCGAAGGCAGCCCAGTGGCTTCCGGCCAATACTTTTTCAAAAATCTGCCGAGCCCGCCCGGTGTCGCCACGATAGAGATACCAGTTCCCGACCCCATAGCCGTACGTTGCCAGGTCCAGGTCCGTTGCGCTTTTCATGTTCAGCAACGAATCGACAGGGATCTCTCCTTTATAAAGAAGGAGGCGGCGGTGGTACGCAAAGTTCTCGATGACGTTCATCTCCTTCCGGATGTTCTTCAGCAAATCGGGTCCGTCGATCACCGGTCCGATGCGCCGGAATGCCATATACTCCCAATCGGTTGCGGCGACGAGCATATCGTCGTTCTTCGACAATCCCCGGCATGCCCCGAAGTGGTTCATAGCCGACTGGAAATCCCCCTTGAGATAGAACGCAAGGCCGAGATGGTACAGGATGTTCGTCTGCAACGTCCCTGTCGGGATATTCAGCTTGTTTGGCTGGCCGTCTGGCTCCACGACATCTTCGGATCCTTTCGTGAGGAAAAGGGCTCTTTGAAGATCGGCGATCGCCTTATCGAACTGCCGGAGGGTGATAGAGCGGTGTCCCCGATGCCGGTACAGCCGTGCATCCTGAGGGAACCGTTTGATTCCCCTTGTGAAGATTTCTATTGCCTCACGATAGTGCCAGAGATAAGCTGCCCTTCGCCCGAGCCAGATGATCGCCTCGACATCTCCCGGATTCTCTTCATAAGCGGCACGGGCCCGTGCAAGGTTCCCCTCCAGCTCCTTTTTTGCTTCGGCAGGGAGGGGGGGGGGTACAACCGTTTGCCAAACAACGAAACCGCCTCAGGTTTTCCCTGTGGATCCTGAAACCCGTATAAGATAGAAAACGAAATGAGGTAACAACTGAGAAGGAGAATCTTCATAATGGGCGATTATCCTCCAATTTCCTTTGTGAAGGATTGGACAAGCCCGTCCGATTCCTGCCTGGTGGGGGCTTCGGCGATGATCCGAATAATCGGCTCGGTATTGGACTTGCGGAGGTGAACCCAGGAGGTCGGGAAGTCGATTTTCAATCCATCGAGCGTATCAACGATGCCGGTAGCCGAAAATTTCTTCTTCAGTCTGTTCAGCGCCCCGTCGGGATTCGACGGTCCCACCGAGACTTTGCCCTTCGTAATATGGTACTGCGGCATTGTTTCTTTCAGCTCGGAAAGGCTGCCACTGAACTCGGCGAGGTGCTGCAGTGTCAGGCCGATCCCAACCGGCGCATCCCGGCCGATATGGGAGGCCGGAAGAATAACCCCGCCGCTTCCTTCGCCCCCGACCACTGCACCAATCTCTTTCATCTTTTTGGCTACGTTGATTTCTCCCACCGCCGTCCTGACGCACATGTAGCCGAACTTCGCGGCAATATCATCGACCGCACGGGTAGTGGAGAGATTAACCACGACCGATCCTGGTTTCGATCCGCGGGAATGTTCCTTTCCCAGAACAAATTGAACGACGCTGGCGATAGTGTACTCTTCACCGAACGGTTCGCCTTTCTCGTTGATGAGCACAAGCCTGTCGACGTCAGGATCGACCGCGATACCGAGGTCGGCTTTCTCCTCCCTTACCCTTCGGCAAAGGTCGGTCAGATTTTCCGGAATCGGTTCGGGGGTGTGGGCAAAGACTCCCGATACATCGCAGTTCATCTCGATGACGTCACAGCCGAACTCCCGTAACAACTTCGGCACGATCACTCCCCCCGCAGCATTGACGCAATCGAGGACAATTTTGAGCTTTCGCCGACGTACGCGTTCGACGTCGATATACGGAAGACCCAGGACGTTTTGGATATGCTCCTCGATGAATGCAGGGTCGGCTTTGTGATGCCCCTGCCGGTCCCAGGGGGCATACTTGCGGGGTTGCCGGTCTGTAACGGACCAGAACGCTTTGTTCTCATCCGCATCGAGAAACATTCCCGTCGGAGCAAGGAATTTCAGCCCGTTCCACTCAATGGGATTGTGGCTGGCAGTGATGGAGATTCCACCAGCTGCTTTCTTCTTCTCGACTGCAAGCTGCACGGTAGGGGTGGGGCAAATGCCGATTGCCACCACGTCGCATCCCATGGCCAGGAGTGTGGAGGAGACGATGTGCCCGATGCTTTTTCCCGTTACTCTTCCGTCCCGGCCGAGAATGATCGTTCCACGCTTGCAGTATTCCGCGTACGCAGCCGTGTAACGCACAATAACTTCGGGAGTGAGGCTCGGCCCGACAATCCCCCTCAATCCTGAGATGCTTACTATTAAGGACATCCGTACTCCTTTTCAAAACTGAGACGAATGTAAGCAATGAGGCCGCGAGAAGCAAGATAGAGACTAGAGACCTGGTCGAAAAGT
>DKJQ01000306.1 GCA_002454845.1 Ignavibacteria bacterium UBA6688 | reverse complement strand
GTTCCTGACCGGCTCGCGGACGATCAGGGAACTCCAGGAACAACAATTAGTGCTGCGATCTTGAAGGCTCCGGTCCGGTATCGAAACACCGCGGGTTCCCGGATCCTTCCACTGTTAAGCGAAACAGAGAACCCATTGCACAGTCCGTCCATTCAAGTCCAACTGGGAGAGCATGAAGTTCGAAAAGAAGTATCTTCGGTATAAAGAAGTTGTTGATGACTATTTGCAGGGGTTCATCGTTGAGAAAAAGCCGCACTCTATCTATCGGCCGATTCGGTACGTCTTAGCGGGAGGAGGGAAACGCATACGCCCCGTGCTGGTCATGCTCTCGTGTGAAGCGGTCGGGGGTCATTGGAAAGATGCCCTCCACGCGGCGGCAGGCATCGAGATCCTCCACAATTTCACCCTGGTCCATGATGACATCATGGACAACGCCGCATCCCGAAGGGGCAGAGCGACAATTCACACGAAATGGGATCCCAATGTCGCCATCCTGGTGGGGGATGAACTGCTCGCGTGTGCCTACCGGGCGCTCCTCAAGACGCGTTCCTCGCGCATCCAGGATATCGCCAAGATCTTTACGGAAGGGGTAGTGGAAGTTTGTGAAGGGCAGGGGTACGATAAAGAATTTGAAACCTCGCTCGATGTGACGGTCCAGGACTACCTCCTGATGATCCGGAAGAAGACCGGGAAGATGGTCACCGTTGCAACGGAGATCGGGGCGTTGATTGGTGGCGGAACCCCCGGGGAATTCCGGGCGCTCAGCAACTACGGCCGGCACGTCGGGAGGGCGTTCCAGCTTCAGGATGACCTGCTCGATATTGTTGCCGATGAGAAAGAATTCGGGAAAACGGTTGGTGGCGATATCGTTGAAGGGAAGAAGACGTTCCTTCTCCTGGAGGCGCTCCGCCGGGCACGCGGAAAGGATCGTCAGTTGTTGTTGTCCATTTTCCGGAAGAAAGGCGCGGCGAAGGAGAATGTTGACGAAGTCCGGCGCGTCTACCACCGGACCGGCGCTATCCAGGCCACCCTGCGCCGCGTGAAACAGGATATCGCCAGGGCGAAGAACGAACTCGAAAAACTCCGTCCGACACCGGCCCGTGCAATGCTCTTTTGGTTCACCGAGATGCTGTTGCACCGAACGTACTAAAGGAGCCCCGGGGAGCGCATGATCGAACGGGAAGTGACCATCCGCAACAGGGCCGGACTGCATACGCGACCGGCGGCATCGCTGGTGAAATTGGCGGCAAAGTACAAGGCGGAGTTCTTTATTGACAAGGAAGGCTTCGAGATCAACGGCAAAAGCATTATCGGTGTGATGACGCTTGCAGCGGACCAGGGATCGAAGTTGCTCCTCAGGTTCACGGGGGAGGATGAAGAGGCGATGTCGGATGCCATTGTGGAGTTGTTCGAACAGGGGTTCGGGGAACCATCGTAAGAGTTGTCCTTCATCGGACGACTGTATTCACTGAAGCATTCCTGCAAATCGACCACGAAACACACGAACGACACGAACGACACGAACTACACGAAAGAGAGCAAGGGGATTGGGTTGAGGCATGAATCAAATAGCTCACCCAAGAGTGATATTCAGCGTGTTCAGTCCCTGCCCCGTCATGTTTTTGGCCGGGCTATACTTGTGGCCGAGCAGTTCTGTGTGACAAATTGAATTTCTGAATGCCCGACAAAACCACGCATACGACCGAAGTTGTCATCAAGGGAATTCCGGCTTCACCCGGGATTGCCATTGGACCCGCATTCTTGTTCAGCAAACAAGCGCCGGTCATCCGTGAGAAGTCCATTGGTCAGGAGGAGATTCCCGCCGAAATCGCCCGGTTGGAACAGGCCGTCGTACGGTCGCACAAGGAGCTGCGAAAAATCCTGGAATTCGCCCAGAGCAAGCTTGGGGAGGACAAAGCGAAGATCTTCGAAGCGCAGCTGATGATCCTCGAGGACTCCGTTCTCTTCGATTCCGTCTATGGCCGAATCCGAAGCGAGCTCAGGAATGCCGATTATGTTGTCTACGACGAAATCGGCAAGTACCATCGGATGATGCTCTCGGCGAGGGATGAGTATACCCGTGAACGCGCGCACGATGTGGAGGATGTACGGAACCGGATCCTCCGGAACCTCCAGGAAGAGCGCTTGATTTCCCGTCTCGAAGGCTCCTCCATCATCATCTCGCAGAACCTGACCGCGGCGGATACCCTTGTTCTCAGCCGGAATGATGTGCTGGGATACGCAACGGATATCGGCGGTATCACATCCCACACCGCGCTGCTGGCCCGTGCGCTCAAAATCCCCGCCGTCGTGGGAGCCCGCACCATCTCGCAAACCGTTCGCCCCTCGGACAGGGTGATTGTGGATGGGTACAGCGGGATCATCATCCTGAACCCGTCCGACGAAACCATCCGGGAGCTCGAACAGAAACGGGAACTGTTCAAGCAGTTCGAGGAGCGCCTCGCCGAGCTGCGAGAACTTCCTGCACAAACGCTCGATGGGCACCGGGTGGATCTCTCCGCCAATATCGAGTTTGAGCAGGAACTTGCTTTCACCCGTTTGCAGGGGGCCGATGGTATCGGTCTGTACCGGTCCGAAGTCCTCCTGATCGGGAAGGAAGTCTTCCCCTCCGAGGAGGAGCAGTTTGAACAGTACAGGCTGATCGCCGAAACGATGTACCCCCAGCCTGTGATCATCCGGACTTTCGACATCGGCGGGGATAAGCTGATGGTGAACTCGACCAAGGAGAATAACCCGTTCCTTGGCTGGCGCGGCATCCGGGTGATGCTCGACAGACCTGAACTCTTCCTCGATCAGTTGCGGGCCATCCTCCGGGCGAGCACCCGGAAGAACCTCTCCGTGATGTTTCCCATGGTCTCGAGCATCAAGGAAGTGCGAAACGCGAAACGGTTTGTCGAGCAAGCGAAGGATCAGCTCCGGAAGGCAAACCTTCCGTTCGATGAGAAGATCAAGGTGGGGGTGATGGTGGAGGTGCCCGCGGCCGCCGTGATTGCGGAGGACCTCGCGAAGGAAGTGAACTTCCTCAGCATCGGCACGAACGATTTGATCCAGTACCTCCTCGCGGTCGACCGCGGGAACGACGTGGTTTCCGGGCTGTACCAGGAATTCCACCCCGCCGTTCTCCGGTTCCTCCGCCGCATCATCGAGCGGGGAAAGAGGAAGGATGTCTGGGTTGGGATGTGTGGCGAAATGGCGGGGGACCCGCTCGCAACGATTTTATTGCTCGGCCTGGGGCTCGACGAGTTCAGCGTGGTGCCGAAGGTCCTTCCCGAGATCAAGAAAATCATCAGGTCCGTGAAGTACAAGGACGCGAAGAAAGTGGCAAAACATGTTATGACGCTCGAGACGGAGGACGAGGTGAAGGAGTACCTTCGCGGCGTCATGAAGGAGAGATTCCCGGATATCCCCATCGGCTGAACGCTGACTGCTGATTGCTGAACGCTGACCGCTCCAACTCTCAACCGAAAGCACTCTCGTATGACAATGGAACAGATCAAACAACTCGACCCTCAGGGAATGTACCAGTTGATCCGTGATTTCCCCAAACAGGTGGAAGAAGCAGTGGTCATCGGAAAACAAGCGAAGATTCGACTCAACACGAAGGGCATCAACAAGATCCTCCTGACGGGACTGGGGGGATCGGCCATCGGCGGCGATCTCCTCCGTTCGTATTTGTCGAACCAGCTCAAGGTGCCGTTCATCGTCAACCGCCATTATGCACTCCCGGGGTTCGTCGACAAGAATACGCTCGTCATCGTCTCCAGCTATTCCGGCAATACGGAGGAAACGATCGCTGCGCACCGGGACGCGGTGAAGCGCAGAGCGAGGATTTTGTGCATCTCCACCAACGGCGAAACGGCGAAGTTGGCCGAAAAGTTCAGGCAACCGGTCATCACAGTCCCTCCCGGGCTCTCCCCAAGGGCAGCGCTCGGATACTCGTTTTTCCCCCTGCTGGTCGTGCTTGCCCGCCTGGGATTCATCAAAAACCAGGCGAAGGAAATTTCCGAGACCGTTTCGCTGTTACATGAGAAGGCTTCCCTGTACAGCGATGGGACATCGGTGGAGAACTCCGCCCTCAGCCTGGCGCGGCGCCTCCACGGGAAATTGCCGATCATTTATTCCCCGACGGAGCATTTCGACACGGTCAACGTCCGGTGGCGCGGGCAAATCTCCGAGAATGCCAAGCAGCTTGCCTACGGGAATGTCCTGCCGGAGATGAACCATAACGAGCTGGTTGGCTGGAAGGTCGGGACCGATATCATGCAGCGCATGCATGTGGTGTTCTTGCGGGATGTGGGAACGCACAAGAGGGTCGGTATTCGTGAGGATATCACGAAGCGGATCGTCGCAGAATATGCCTCTTCGGTCACGGAAATATGGTCGGAAGGAAGATTCCTGCTTGCAAGATTGTTCTCACTCATCTATCTTGGTGATTGGGTGAGCTATTACCTGGCGATCATGAACAACCAGGACCCGACGCCGGTCAAGGCGATCGACTACCTGAAAAGTGAACTAGCGAAGGTTTGAGAGACTCTCTTCCTATTCGTCCATGCGACGCTTCCTGCAATATATTCTCCCTCTTCTGCTCCTGACGCAATGCGCGTCCGCCCAGTTCTATTACTTCGGCCGCAATAAGGTGCAGTACACGGAATTCGAATGGAAAGTTCTCCGCACCGAGCACTTCGACATCTACTATTATACCGAGATGCGGGAGCTCGCGCAGCGGGGGGCGTTCCTCGCGGAGGAGAGTTACAAGCACCTCGAGCAGAAATTCAACCATAACGTTGCCAACCGCATCCCGCTCATTTTCTACAGCTCGCACCTCCACTTCCAGCAAACGAACGTGACCCCGGGGTTCATCCCGGAAGGGGTCGGCGGGTTCTTTGAGTTCCTCAAGGGACGCGTGGTCATCCCCTTCCAGGGATCGATGGAGCAATTCGCCCATGTCATACGGCATGAGCTGGTGCATGTATTTATGCACAGCAAGCTCAACCGGGTTCTGACCGATCACCGACAGTCGCAGGACAAAGCGCCTCCCCTCTGGTTCACGGAGGGGCTTGCCGAGGCTTGGTCCACCGAGTGGAGCACGCAGGCCGACATGGTCATGCGCGACGCGGTCCTCAATAATTATGTTGTGCCGGTCAACGAAATGGACCGCATCTACGGATCGTTCCTGATGTATAAAGAGGGGGAAAATCTCCTCCGGTACATCACTGAACGGTACGGCGACGAAAAAATCCTCCTGCTGATGGAAAATTTCTGGAAGGCGAACTCCTTCAGCGACGTCATGAAACTGACGATCGGGAAGGACTACAAGGAGTTCGACGAGGATTGGATCTACCAACTGAAGAAACGATACTACCCGATCATGGCGAAAGAGGACTTGCCGAGCGGGGTTGCGCGCGATATCCTCGACTACGGGTTCAATGTGAAACCGCTCTTCTACTCGCTTGACGGGAAGCAGCAAGTCTATTTTATCGGCAACCATACGGGGTATACGAACATTTACCGGGTTAACCTCGACGACGAGGAACCGGAGCCCGAGGTGGTGGTAGAGGGGGAGAAGACGAACGAGTTCGAAGCCTTCCATCTGTTCCAGAGCAAGATCGATATTTCGAAAGATGGTTTACTCTCGTTCGTCACCAAGAGCGGCGAGAACGACGCACTGCACATTTACGATATTAAGGAGGAAAAGCTCCGGGAGACCATCCGGTTCCGGAACCTCGTGGTTCTTTCCTCCCCCTCCTGGTCCCCCGATGGAAAACGCATCGTCTTTTCGTCCATCGACAAGGGGGGGAATAACGATCTGTACGTTCTCGAAGTTGCCACACGGACGCTAACCCGGTTGACCAACGACTTCTATAGCGACAACGACCCGGCATGGTCGCCGGATGGACGCTTCATCGCCTTCAGCTCGGACCGGAACCCGTACGGCCGCCATGGGAAGTTTAACCTCTTCCTATACGATCTGAATACCGCGGGACTGGAGTACCTTACGATCGGTAATCAGAGCTATTTTGCCCCCTCCTGGTCGGAGGACGGCAAGCGGCTCGCTTTTACCACGGATATCGACGGCGCGCAGAATGTCTGGGTGATGGACCTGGCAGAACGGCTGGCCGATCAGCCGCTGCGACCAGGGACGATGCGGAAGATTACGCGGTTCTCCACGGCGGCATTCGACCCGAGCTGGGGTGAGAACAACGAGATGATCCTGACCGCCTTCGAGAACTTCAGCTTCCAGATCAAGAGGATCTACGATATCGATGTCTTGGCCGATTCCATCGGCGTCACCCATACATTTCGTTTCGACGAACCTGCGGGCGAGCTCTGGACGGTGAACAAACTGGAGGGACCCTCGGTCGTCACCGATTTCCGCTACACGGGAGATTACAAACTCGATATCGCGCAGAGCCAGATTTCCACCGACCCTATCTTCGGCACTTCCGGCGGCGCCGCTCTCGCGATGAGCGACGTGCTTGGGAATGAGCAGTACTACTTCCTCATCTACAATACCGCCCAGGCGCGGTCCGAGTTCCTGGAGAGCTTCAATATCGCGATCTCAAGGATGTCGCTCGGGACGCGGGCCAACCACGCCTACGGGATCTTTCACTTCGCCGGCAACCGGTACGACCTTACCGACCCGGATCTCTTCTATTACGAGCGGGCGTTCGGTGGCTACTTTGCGTTGAGCTACCCGCTCTCGAAATTCCGCCGAATCGAGTCGAGCGTTACCATCAGCAATTCCGACAAAGACGTCTTTGTGGAGTTGCCGCGCAAGGCACTGCTGATGTCCACCTCCTTTACCTTCATCGGCGACAATTCGCTGTGGGGTCCGAGCGGTCCGCTCGATGGCGGCAGGATGAAACTCACCCTTGCCTACACCACGGACGTCCAACATTCGAATGTGAGCTACTATACCCTCCTTGCCGACTACCGGCACTACTGGCGTCTCTCGACAAGGAGCGCGCTTGCTTCACGCGCCCATCTGTGGTATAACGAAGGCCGTGAGGCGCGACGCTTTTTCATGGGAGGGAGTTGGGATCTGCGCGGTTGGGATCGCTGGTCGATCCGCGGCCAGAAACTCTGGCTCACAAGCCACGAGCTCCGCTTTCCCTTTATCGACCAGCTCGGTATTCGCTTCCCGTTCGGCGGGCTGACGTTCGGCGCGATCCGGGGGGCTCTTTTTGCCGACGCCGGTGGAGCATGGGATCACAAGTATATCGACACGAAGGGGAGCGTTGGAGGTGGGATCCGGCTGAACTTTGCCGGAGCCATCGTGTTACGCTATGACATCGGGAAGAGAATCGAAGACAACATGAGCAAGTTCCAGGAGGGGTTGTTCCACCAGTTCTTTTTCGGTTGGGATTTTTAATGGAAGACACCCTCTCGGGGTCCACGAAACACTCCGACTATAAGAGTGTCGGGGCAGGCGCGAAATACACGAAATCAATGGTAAAGGAATCCCATTGAGCTATTTACTGCAGCCCCAGAGCCATCGTTGGCGTGTTTGGTGCCTGCACCGGCATGTTTTCAGCCGGGGCCTGCCCCGGCATGTCTCTAGCCGGGGTATTTCGTGGGCGGGTACCTGCCTTGCTCTTTCCCTCCTCGCGGTCGGATGCGCAGGCATCCGGCTGGACCGCGCATTCCGCCCGTCGCAGAACGACTGGCTGATGTACGGCGGCGACCAGTCGCGTGTGAACCGGACAACCGCCGAGATCGCCCCTCCGCTGGAACTGCTCTGGGAATACAACGCGCTGGCCGGCATCACCAGCTCGCCCCTCGTCAGGGATAGCGTGATGCTCGTGACCACCCTGCATGGCGAACTTCAGGCAGTCAATATGAATAGCGGGAAGCGCCTCGGCTATGTCGTGCTGGAATCCTCCATTACCGGGACACCGGCCTGGGATGGAGCCAATGTCTATATCCCGATCTCGTCCGGCAGCGAATCGCTTGTGTGCTTGGGATTGAACAGGGCAGAGCGCCGGTGGGCCGTTTTCATCGGCTCCATCGAGTCCTCCCCCCTGATCGTCGGTGAACAACTGTTCGTCACCACCCTCAGTGGCGTCCTGTACGCCCTGAATAAAATTGACGGGGAGGAAATCTGGAAGTTCGAGACCGCCCCGAAGGGGCGGCGAAAGCCGATCCGCTCATCCCCCGCCAGCGATGGGGAGGTTCTCGTCTTCGGGAGCGACGACGGGACGTTGTACGGAGTCAACCTGAAGGACGGCTCGCTTCGCTGGAAATATGAAACATCCGGAAGCATTTTTGGCACACCGATCATCAAGGGGGGGCATGCTTTTGTCGGATCGCAGGACGGTTGGTTGTACTCTGTGGATGTCATGACCGGATCACTGCGATGGAAGTACGAAACCGGATCCCGAATCTTCGGCCCCGCTTCGGCAAATCACGATCTCGTTTTTATCGGATCCGCGGATGGGAAACTGCATGCGGTGAACACGGAATCCGGGAAAAACGTCTGGACGTTCTCCACGCGCAGCGTCATAAACAGCGCCCCCCTTGTTGCTGGGGGGTATCTCTACTTCGGCTCTCTGGACCGGACGCTCTATACGCTCCGGGCAGAGACGGGGGAAGAGTTGTGGCGTCTGCCACTTGAAGGCCGCATCAAGGTCTCGCCGGTCCTGTGGGGCAACACGCTGCTGGTGACCTATGAAGATAAATTCATTTCAGCATTACGACATTCAAGGGACTGAATGACCCGCTTTTTCTTTCTTGTCCTGATGGTTGGAAGCACCTCTCTCGGCCTCGGTCAGGAGACCGGTCCCGCCCCGGAAACCGGAAGGGTTTCCGTTGCCACGGATCCGTCCGGAGCCGATTTGTTCCTCGACTCTCTCTACCTGGGCAAGACACCCCTGATGAACATCATCGTCCCGGTGGGGAAGCACGCCGTCAGGGTCGTGTATCCTTCCGCGTTCAGCTGGAAAGCCCTGGCGAAGGTGGAGACGGTGCTCGTGGCAGCGGAGTCACATCAGAGCAGAATCATCGAGATGGGGACGCATGCCGTTCTTACTTCCGATCCGGAAGGAGGGCGGGTGACGTACCAAGGCACGGAACTGGGGAAGACCCCGCTGTTCCTGCGCAGGTCCTCGAAAGTGACCGGGGAGCTGACGGTCGAAAAGGATGGGTACGTCCCTCAAAAAGTGTCTCTGGACGCGGCAAGGTCCTCGACATCCCTCCGACTTCAGCCACTGCCCGAAACGTTGGCAAACGCTGCACCGGAGATTCTCCCTGCGGATTACGATCTCAGCGGAACGGATAACTGGCTGACCTATACTTCCTTTTCGTCTATGGTTGTCTCCGGCGTCCTTTCCGCTCATTTCAAGCATCAGGCAAACAGGGACTTCGATTCCTATCTCGTGACCAAAGATCCGGCCCTGCTCAACTCCACCCGTCGGCTCGATAACTGGGCTGCCGTCACCTTCGTTCTCACGCAGGTCAGCTTTGCTGTTCTCACCTACGTCTTGCTTTCCGACTGACAAGCCCAGCTTGAACCTCACTCCTCTTTTGTCTATTTTGTCCGCGCACTGAGTCCGACTCTATGAATCCACACGCCGATTTTGCACGTCTGCTCGTTTCCGTTTCTCATCGCCTCTATGAGAGGGGATTTGTCACGGCGACCGATGGCAACGTCAGTACACGCCTCCCCAATGGCAACATCCTGGCAACTCCCACTTCGATGAATAAGGGAAGCGTTACGGAGCCCGATCTCGTGGAGCTGGCCCCCGATGGCTCGCCGGTTTCCAAGGGTCGGAGAGCTTCTTCGGAGATCAGGATGCATCTCTTTATATACCGGGAACGGCCCGATGTCCAGGCTGTGGTGCACGCCCATCCGACGTATGCCACGGGCTTCGCGGCGGCCGGGATCGGTCTTACGGAACCGGTCTTCCCGGAGGTTGTCGTGGGCCTGGGGCGCATCCCCCTTGCTCCCTATGCCACCCCCACGACGCATGAAGTCGCTGAATCGATCGCCCCGTTTGTCAAGGAAGCTCACGCCATCCTGCTCTCGAACCATGGGGTGGTGACATACGGAAAGAGTCTCGACGATGCATACTATAAAATGGAGAAAGTGGAACACGCAGCCCACATGCTCTTTGTCGCACGGATGCTGGGGGGAGAGAGAGTCTTGAACGGCGAGCAAGTATCCAAACTTCTTTCCGCGGCCGGCAAGTAGAACCTGCAGTCAACAGTTTTCTTTCACCACAAAGTACAAGAACCTCACGATGGCAAACAGAATTCGCGTTGGCGTGGTGTTCGGAGGCAGGTCGGCAGAGCATGAGGTGTCCCTCGTCTCGGCGACCTCCGTGATCAACGCGCTCGACAGGAACAAGTACGAGGTGATTCCCATCGGCATCTCCCACGAAGGGAGATGGCTGAGCTCCGGCGAGGCTCTTCGGCTGTTGAAAGAGCAGGTGGATATTCGAAACCAGCCCGAGCATATCCTCGTCCCCGACCCCCGCAAGCAAGGACTTGTCCCGCTTCAAAACTCCGGGACGGCCGTCACTTCCTACGCTGTGGATGTCGTGTTTCCTGTTCTCCATGGTCCGTTTGGCGAAGACGGGACCATCCAGGGGTTGTTCGAACTGGCGGATGTTCCCTACGTCGGGTCGGGCGTCCTGGGTTCGGCTGTGGGCATGGACAAGGTGATCCAGAAGCAACTGCTGAGGCAGGCAAAGCTTCCCGTAGCGCCCGACATTTGGTTCCCTTACGATGAGTTTGCGCGCGGTCAAAAGAAAATCATCGCCTCGATCGAAAAAAAGCTGCGGTATCCCTGCTTCGTGAAACCGCCGAACATGGGATCGAGTGTCGGGATCAGCAAGGCGCATACGAGGGGGGAGTTGATTGCCGCGATCCATCTGGCGGGGGAGTTCGACCGCAAAATCCTCGTTGAACGTGGGATCTCCAAGGCGCGGGAGATCGAGTGCAGTGTTCTCGGAAACGAGGAGCCCATGGCCTCCGTGCCGGGCGAAATTATCCCCTCGAATGAGTTCTACGATTACGACGCGAAATATGTGGATGGAAAGTCCAAAGCGGAAATCCCCGCAAAGCTCAGCAAAGCGGCCGTGAAACGGATTCAGGATTATTCCGTGCGAGCGTTCAAAGCCCTCGATTGCGCCGGCATGGCCCGGGTCGATTTTCTCGTGCAGCGGGGGGGGGCGAAGATTTATCTGAATGAAGTCAACACCATCCCCGGCTTCACATCGATCAGCATGTATCCGAAGCTATGGCAGGCCTCCGGACTTTCCTACCCGGAGTTGTTGGACAAGCTCATTACGCTCGCCCTGCAACGCCACGAGGCGAAGAAGAAACTGAAGACGACCTATCAGCCGAAGGCGGAGTGGTTCAAGTAGAGCGTGGGTAGGGCTGAGGGGGGGGAATCGTGATCGGTAGACAGTGAACCGGGAACAGTAAACAGTAAAAAGTGAAACGTGAAAAGTAAGAAGTGAATTCGGAACGGGGAATGGGCTTTTGATCGAGTCAGAGTGGTCTCGCAAGACACTTGATCTGTCACATCACCCAACCTTTGCGGAAGCTCCCCCTTCGGCGCAGGTTGGGGTCAAACAAACTCCAAGAGCCCCGGCCCGCAGTACTCTTATCCCTTCGAAAATGTCAGAGGTTTGCCTCAAGCCCGAAGAGCTTGAAACCGAACAAAGGATGACAGCAGATCAATGGAAACCCCGAAGGGGTTCAACAAGAATAGAGGATGAACCCGCATCGAAGCAAAACCCGCAGGGGTTTAATCAGAACAGGGTTTGTCCGGAACCACGATGAAACGGTCACCCATACATGCGTGACTGCGCCCGCCCGAACGACTGACCGTTCAGTAGGGCGAGCCTTCAGGGTTAAACGACCGCTATCGTAACGCTTCTCCTGGTAATCTCGCCGTTGGATGTATTGGACCGCGCAACGCGGCAATGCTCCGCGCGCCGGAAGAGCGTTGCAATTTGCAAAACGCTCAAAATAGAGGTACATTGAAATATTCATGGAAGGCCAATTCTACAGAAAAATCAGGTCGAACAGCGGTCTGGACCTCCTGGGCAAGAGAGTGTTCAAAACCAGGCGGCGCGGGTTAGCGATCATCGCCGGAACGATCGTCGTTGCTTTCGTCCTCTTTAATAACCGGGGCGTGGTTGCCCGCGTCCGACTGGAAGTCGAACGAAGGGATATGATCGAAAAAGTGCGGGAGGCGGAGGCCGAAACGAAGCGCCTGGAGGCATACCTGAAGGCTCTGGACGGCGACAAGAAGACCATCGAGAAGGTGGCAAGGGAAAAGTATGGTATGGCGCGTGAGGGGGAGACGGTTTATAAGGTGAAGAAAGACTGATAGAGGGATGGCAGACGACAGACAAGGAAGGTGAAAAGTAAAAAGTAAAATGTGAAAAGTAAGATGTGAGGTGCTGAAAGTAAGAAGTATTGAGTAAAGAGTAGGAAGTAGATACCACAACGTTCAACTCCCGCGGCTCTGCGGGGAGTCGTAACAATCTCAGCCAACATCACCGGGACAAGCCGATGTTGGTTTTTTCGTTTATGAGCTATGGCCGACCTTTTCGGAAACGATCCAGACTCTTCCCCCCGTCAGACATCTTCCGCCTCCGCCCCCCTGGCGGAACGCGTGCGGCCGAGAACCATCGATGAGTTTGCAGGTCAGGGACACCTGCTTGGCGAGGGGAAACCTCTTCGCGTGATGCTGGAGAAGGGGGAGACCACCTCCATGATTCTGTGGGGTCCGCCCGGAGTGGGGAAGACAACTCTTGCCCGACTCATCGCCCACTATGTTCAGGCGGAGTTCTTCCAGCTCAACGCTGTGTCGTCCGGCGTAAAAGACGTGCGGGATGTGATAGGCAAAGCGGAGAAGAACGAAAAGCTTCGGAAGAAACGGACGCTTCTCTTCATCGACGAGATCCACCGGTTCAACAAAGCGCAGCAGGACGCGTTGCTCCACAGCGTCGAGGAAGGGATCGTCACCCTGATCGGTGCTACCACGGAGAACCCATCGTTCGAAGTCATTTCGCCCCTGCTCTCCCGTTGCCGCGTCTATGTATTGGAGGCACTAGGGAGCGCGGAGCTTTCCTCCATCCTCGATCACGCACTCTCCACTGATCGGTTTCTTTCCAAACGATCCATCACCATTGAGGACCGCGATTTCCTGATTCTCCTCTCCGGAGGCGATGCCCGGAAACTGCTGAACGGCCTCGAAGTTGCCCTCAGCCTGACCAAGCCGGGACCCGACATGAGCGCGGTCATCACCAAGAAAACCATCGAAGAAGCGTTTCAACGGAAGTACACGCTGTATGACAAAGGCGGGGACCAGCACTATGACACGATCTCCGCGTTCATTAAGAGTCTTCGCGGCAGCGATCCCGACGCGGCAATCTATTGGATGGCCCGGATGCTGGATGGGGGAGAGGATCCGAAGTTCATCGCCCGGAGGATGGTGGTGCTCGCTTCCGAAGATGTCGGGAACGCCGATCCGTACGCGCTGACCCTCGCGACCTCCTGCTTCACCGCCATCGATTACATCGGCATGCCGGAGGCGCGGATCATCCTCGCGCAAACCGCAGCCTACCTGGCTGCGGCCCCCAAGAGCAATGCCTCCTATCTCGCTATCGAGCATGCGTGGGAGGATGTCCGGAACCTCCCGAACCTCCCGGTCCCGCTCCACATCCGCAACGCGCCAACCAAGCTGATGTCGGACCTCAACTACGGCAAGGAGTACAAGGACGGTCACAACTACGACGAGCACTTTACGGAACAGCAGTATTTGCCCGACAATCTGAAGGAAAAGGTCTATTATAAGCCGACCGGGGAGGGGGGGGAGAAGAGCATCCGGGAACGGCTCAACCGGTGGTGGAAGAAGAAACAACGATGAAGCCTGCCATCGACCGTATAAGGGAATTCCTTGGCCGCCATCACAGGAAGGAACTGAACAATCCCGCTCTCAAACAAGCGGCCGTGCTGATCCTGCTCTTCCCAAAGGAGCGGTCCCTTCACCTCCTGTTGACGAAGCGAACAGACCATGTGGAGCATCACAAAGGGCAAATCTCGTTTCCCGGCGGAGCGAGGGACGAGCAGGATGCGGACCTTGTTGCGACGGCATTAAGAGAGACGGAGGAGGAGATCGGCCTGCCGCCCGGCGCGGTTCAGGTACTCGGGATGTTCGACGATTTTGAAACCCCCTCCGGGTTTGCCATTACCCCGGTAGTGGGATTTGTTCCCTCGTTGCCCCTCCTTTCCCCGAGCCTTCATGAAGTTGCCGAGATCATTGAAATCCCACTTACGGTATTCCTTGAGAAGAAAAATGAACGGGTGGTGAAGATGGAGCGTCAGGGGAGGACTCACGACGTGTTTTATTACAATTACAGCGCGCACGAGGTGTGGGGCGCGACGGCAGCGATGATCCGGGGCTTTCTTTTGGCTTTGGGGGGAGACAAATCCACGGAAAATGGTTATTGATGAGAGGGAAAATAGTTTTGGATTTTCA
>DKJQ01000098.1 GCA_002454845.1 Ignavibacteria bacterium UBA6688 | reverse complement strand
GCGTAGATCAAATGCTTGAACCAGGGACGGCCGGGCAGACCTTCCGGGTGTGTCAGTTTCCGCTCGCTTTGAATGAGCTTCGCGTTCACCGCTTTCAAATCTGATGTGGAGAGTTCACCTTGCTTAAGGTTCCTGACTGCTTTATCATACCGGTCGGCACTTTGGGCGAGCATATCAATGGCATTGTCCAGCGGGGCGAAATTCAGATGAGGCGGCACCTCCTCCACTGAGGGGGGAACCATCGGTCTCCGCGGATCGTCCGTTGCAGTGAAGACCCCTTCGGTAATTTGCCGGTTCCGCTCCCTGATTTCATCCTGCGTCGTCTTCAACAATCGCTTGAGTTCCTCTGAATATTTCCGGACCGTTTCTGAAAGATTGACAAAGTCGAACGGGAGAAGTCCGGCGTCCGCCATGCGCAGGGCGGCTGTTCCGCCGGTTTGCGCAAGTGCCTTCCCGTACGCAAAATCATGGTCGCCGAAGGTGGTGACCCAATAGAAATCGTCATAAATCGAATGATAGATCCCGCCCCCCGTTTCACCGCCGAACCCGATGTTGAGTGAGGCGATCCCGAGGTGATCAATGAACACCGTGTAATCGCTCCCGGACCCGAGTGCGCTGATGCGAAGATCACTCCGGGTGCGCGCCTCCTGCCGTTCCTCGGCGCTCCCACGACCGATCCGCAGGAGTTGCACCCGTTTCCATGCGGAGATGTTCTTCACCGGATCGACAATCTCCTTTGCCACGCCGTTGATGAATTTCTCCAACGAGTGCGAACCGCTCATCCCGAGGTAGCCGCGGCTGTTCGAGTCACTGTTGATATACACGACCGCCTTTTGCTTCAACTCATCGGCATGGGCTTCCGCCCATTCGGTGGAGCCGAGGAGTCCCTGTTCCTCTGCATCCCACCCGGCATAGAGAATAGTCCGTTTGGGTTTCCATCCTTGTTCCTGAAGCTCGGAAAGAGCGCGTAATTCTTCCATCACTGCCACCATTCCCGAGATCGGATCCTGGGCACCGTTGACCCAGGCGTCCCGATGGTTCCCCCGGATGACCCACTCGTCGGGAAACTCCGAACCGCGGATGGTGACGATGACATTGTAGATCGTTTTGATGTCCCAATTCGATTTCACTTTCAGGCGCACCTTCGCCGGACCGGGTCCGATGCGATAGGTCAGCGGCAGGGCTCCCCGCCACGACTCGGGGGCGACCGGACCGGTCAACGCTTCGAGGAGCGGCTGGGCATCGCCGTACGAAATGGGGAGAACGGGAATTTTTGTGAAGGTCTGAACCTGGTCCAACGGGAGGCGCTGAGCCCCCTTCGTCGCGCCGATGCCCGGAGTAAGCGGGTCGCCGGGGTAGAGCGGCATATCCATCACACTCCCCCGCTGCACACCATCCCGATTCCGGTAGGCGCCATCCGGAAATACCTCTCCCTGAAAATAGCCGTCCTCACGCGGATCGGAATAGATAATACATCCGATCGCTCCCTTCTCCGCGGCAAGCTTGGGTTTGATACCGCGCCACGAAGCCCCATAACGGGCAATGACGATGCAACCCTTTACTGAGATCCCCATCCTCTCGAGCTGTTCATAGTCCGCGGGGATCCCATAATTCACATACACAAGGGTCGCCGTGACGTCGCCATCTGCCGAGTAGGCATTGTAGGTGGGGAGTTGCTCGCGTTGTTGATTCGAGGTCGGGTCCCTAGCAACAGGGGGCTCCTGAAGTTTTGCGGTGAAGCGTTTGGGTCCGACCAACTCAACAAGCCGTTCTTTCGGGGAAGGGAACAGAACATCGAACGATTCCAACCGTGCATCGAGTCCCCATGATTGAAACATGGAGAGCATCCACTCGGCATTCTCTTTGTTATAGGGAGAACCGAGATGATGAGGACGGGCGGTGAGGCGTTTCATGTATTCCCGTTGCTTTTCGACGCTCGGGATGACACGGAACTTCTCCTCCCAGGACGTGCCCGGTGTTTGGGCGGCGCAGACACCGGCAACTAGGAGCAGGACCAGGGGGAACAAACCAGTGCGTGTACTCATAGGGAAATTCTCCTCACGGATGAAGGATGGGGCAGTTATCAAGAAGGGGGTGTTTTTGGACCGGAAGGAATATTGGGATTATCTCCCGGACATTCAAGCGGGAATTACTTTGCCGGGCGGCGCTTCAGGGCGGCTACGGCCCGTTCGACCGTCTCGTACTCTTTCACCACTCGTGTAATGTTGGTGATTTGGAAGAGTGGACCGATTCGCTGGTTGATATTGGCTAAAACGAGGGTCCCACCGGCGTTCCTGACGGAAGCCATCGAGGAGATGATAACGCCGAGACCGGAGCTGTTCATGCGGGCAACACCCCCGAGGTCAAACACCAGCAACTTCTCCAAGCGCTGAAGCTCGGTATAGACGGCATTGCGGACCTCAATCGAATCTATCTCCCCCATCAAGCTTCCCCTCAAGAACAAAATCGAGATGCCGTCGATGTGGCGTATACGAATGATCATGGAGACGAGAAAGCCATGGTGTGGAAATGGACGGTTTCAATATACTAAAAACTGCTTCCCGTTACCACGTCGTATCCTCTCACATGGAGGTCGTCCGTGGTTGAAACTGACTGTCCCGACTTTTTCTCTGCGGCCAGTTTCCAGAGATAAAGGTCGGAATACGTATGCTCAACTTTCGCTTGAAGATGCCGGAAAATTCCGGCTTGTTCGTAGGCGGTCGCATCTTCGGCTGTCTCCCAGATCGTAATCGAGAGCACTTCATTTCGTTCCTCCAATCCCTCTGTGAGGAACGCGTACCGGCACCCCTTGACCTCGAGCAGGGTGGGGATGATCTCGGCTGCGTACAACCGGGCAAACTCCTCCTTCGCCCCCGCTCTTAGGTGAACGGATACGATGCGTACAAACATGCGTCCGCGGTCTGCGGCGGAGAGCATGGATCCTGAATCCGCCGTGACGTGAAGCGACTTCACGACCGGTTCCTCGGGTACCGGTTGGTACTGGAGCGTGAAGTCTTTCGAGAGTTGCACTTTCCATTCCGAAGTCTCGGCGAGGTACGGGCGTGCTTCCCCCAATAATTTCTGAAAGAGCCCTCCCTGCTCGTACTCTTCGGCATGCTGCTGAGAGTCCCAGAGCGTCATGGAGATTGCCTCCTCCGGGTTGCCGACACTCCGGATCAGGCTTGCATACAGACAGCCGGGCGAACTCCGCAGCGCGGGAATGATCCTCTCACTATACATGAGGGGAAGGCTATCGGCCATGTCGGGCCGTACCTTGACCTGAACGAGTCGCATGAACATGGGCATCGCTCCTTTCTCCAGTTTGTGTTCTTCACCCCGGATTGCGTACTCCGGGTTGCACTCTTAACGCTGACGGTCTTCAGCCTTTGAGTCGTTTGAGTGCGACGATCGTAATGTCGTCCGATTGCGGTGTCGATCCTACAAAGGCATTTACGGCGTTCCGTATGTTCTCGACCAGATCCTGTGGTGGAAGATGCTGGATCTGACGGAGCAAAGCGGTGAGGCGATCTTCACCAAAAAAATCCTCATGTGCGTCCATGGCCTCGGCTATTCCATCCGAGCACATGACGATGATGTCCCCGGGTTCGAGCGTGACCGCCTCCTCGTCATAGCGGTATTCCTGGAGCATACCCAGCGGAATCCCTCCTGCTTTTAACCGGATCTCCTTCTGTTCCCCCTTGAGAAGATGCGGATGATCATGCCCCGCGTTGGAAAAGGAGAAGCGATGGGTCCCGGCATCGAGAATGCCATAGAAGAGAGTGGCAAATTTCTCCGGACTCGTACTCTGAAAGAGAAGCCGGTTTGAGCGGGCGAGGCACTCATGCGGTGGAATGTCGAGCATGGTCTGTCCCCGTAGCGTTGCCTGCAGATTTGCCATGAGGAGGGACGCGGGAAGTCCTTTGCCGGAAACATCGCCCAGGCAGATGGCCCACCGGTTTTCGTGAATGGGGATGAAATCAAAATAATCTCCACCCACCATCTGTGCAGGGACGTTGACCCCGGCCACTTCATATCCGGCGATGGAAGGTGACGCGACGGGAAGGAGGTTTTGTTGGATCTGGGACGCGAGACGGATCTCCTCCTGCATCCTGACAAATGCTTTTTCCTTTTCATGCAGAAGCGCGTTCTCAATGGAAATGGCAATCTGTGCCGAGAGCAGACGGAGAATTTCGAGCCGCTGGGGAGTGAACGCACCCACCGTCAGGTTGTTCTCCAGGAACACGATCCCGGTCATCCTCGTCTGATGCAGGATCGGCGCACAAAGGATCGACTTTGCTTTCACGCGCCTGATATACGGGTCGTCGGTAAACGCCCCCTCCCGCGACGCGTCATTCAGAACGAGATACTCTTTCGTCCGGGCAACGTAGCGTACGATCGCATCCGAGAGTCGTTCCGTTCCTTCGACGGGGATCGAGGGGAGCACCGTGACGGATTTGTCCTGGGCGTTCCCCTCCGCTTCAATTTTGAACTCACCGCTTCTCTCGAGGAGGACCACCCCCCGCTGCGCCCCGGCGTTTTCAAGGATGATCTGCATCATGCTGTCCAGAAGCCGGTCAAATTGGATTTCGCCGGAGAGCGCCTGTGATGCCTTGAGCACCGATGTCAGGTCCAGTGAGGTCGTTGCGGTTCCGGTGGAGGCGGTTTCCATCGTTCCGGAGGTGCGGGTCTGCGGCGATCCGACGGTGACAAATTCAGGAAACTCACGCTGCAAGAGCCGGACTTTGCCCTGCGCGCCCCAACGGGTGAATCCCCGCACCGCTTCCGCCAATTCGTCAGCGACTTGCGGTTTGCCGCTCAGGCGGATGTGAAAGCGGGCTGCGCGTTCATGCGCCAGCCCCTCGATGTGCTGAAATCCCTGCTTCCTGGCGGCAAGCATCGCTTTCTCGATCAACGCCAGGGCGCCCGGCACATTGTTGTTCACCCCGGCAAGTTCGGCTTCAACGAAGAGGGCGAGAGCCTCGAAGTTCTCCGGGCAGCGGCTGGACCACAGGCGAAGCTTCGCGAGATTGTTCCTCATGGCTTTCCGATAGGTCTTCCTGCGACCTCCGTCAACACGGAACATAACCGAAGCATAGGTGAGCGATGCGTAGAACGCAAATTCAGCTTCCATCGGCTGGCGGGTCAGCGTATGCGCGATCGGGGTGAGTTTCTCGATCGCCTCAAGGGCCTCGTCGAACGTTCCAAGAATCGTGTGGGCTTGAAGCTTGGCGATCCAGAAATCGCTGACGCGGAGCAAACTGAGATTTTCCAGAAACCCGCTTTCGTGAAAATCCGGCGTCTCGAACGTGGCCGGGGAGTTTGTTTCCCCCCGGAGACAGAGCGCGAGTTGACGGTCCATCATGAAGGCCTTGGCGTCGTCGTCAAATTTTCGGCGGCGCGCTGCTTCGAGAAACTGGTTGGCACGGTCCAGAAACTCGTTCAGGGGACGTCCGGAAAAGAACATATCGGAGAGGATGTGCATGCAAGCGTAGGTCGCAAACTCGACATCCCCCGATTCCGTGAGTTGACGCACGGCCAGATCCAGCAACGGAAAGTTCGTATGAATGGGATGATGCCAGTGATTATGGACCGCGGCCATGCTGAAGTTGGACCGCCCGATCATCTGGGCGTCTTCGAATTGTTCGGCCACACGGGTTGCAAGCTTTGTCCAGGCAAAAGCCTCATCCAGTTTTCTCAGTCCCACGGCAACGATGATCCCGTACACACCGAAGGCAAACGATGAAGCGTTGGTCAAACCCCTGGAGAGGGTCAGGTTGATCATGATCGTCGAGATAGTTCCATGGAATTCCTTGCTTGTCTCGTACGCATAGCGGCTCAGGACCATCAGGAGTTCCATGGCAATCAGCGATCGACCATCCGTCATGCGCGGGAGACTCTCGAGCGATTGAAATCCAACGCGGCGCAGGTACCATCGGGACTTGAGGAGCTCCACGGCGACCCGCAAGGTACCGGATTTCGGATTCAGACTGATTCCCGCGAGTTTCAATCCGGCAACAGCGGCTGCCAGGGACTTGTCTAATTCCGAAGCATGGACGTACATAGCCGATTTTCTGGAGTAGACTTTCGCCTTGTCGACATCGGATCCGGCATAAGGAATGAGGGCATCAAACAATTCTTCCGCGCGGGTGAAATTCCCGATGAGCCCCTCGCCTTCCGCCCTTTCAAGGTGCAAGGTGTAGGAAAGCTCATACCGTCTCTTCCACGATCCGCTTCCCAGCAGTTCACAGCCCGTTGAAAAGTACCGAAGCGCCGCCGCAACCGCCGTGGACGCCTTGGCCCTCAACCCTGCCCGGCAGGTCAGTTGTGCCAATTGATCCCGTTCATGCTCATCAACAATCAATCCGGCGGCAACCATGAGGTGATTGACAACATCAAAGAGCAACTCGTCCGAAGGGGCTTTCTGCATCCTCTCCAGAAGCGCCCGACCGATCCGTTGATGGAACCGGGTTTCCTCTTCGTCCGTGAGGAGTTCGAGGGCGGCCTGCCGGACGCGGTCGTGTGAGAATTTATATGTGGCCACCACAAGATCAGCGGGAAGATGTTGTCGCACTTCCGTGTCTTCCGTTTGCCGGACAAATTTGTACGCTTCAGTCACCGGGAAGACAAGCCCTTCCTCAACCGCCTCCCACACATCGACAGCCGTTTGTCCCTCCGTCTGCCCCATCGCTGCCGCCAGGGTCGCCAAATCGAACCGCACGCCGATACAGGCTGCAGCCGTAACGGCTTTTTGTGTTGCCGCCGCAAGCCGCCGGATCTTCCCGGTCATGAGGGTCACGACGTTATCCGTGATCTCGCGCGTTCTCAGGATATCAAGGTCCCACTCCCACGATTGCTTCTCCGCGTCGAGCACCAGCGTACCTTCCTGGTACAGCGACTTCAGGAACTCGCCCGTGAAGAACGGATTCCCCCCCGTTTTTTGATGCACCAGGGACGCGAGCAACTCTGTCTCCTCGGGGTCCTGGTGGAGGGCATCCGCGATAAACTCGTTGACCTGCCGGACATTCAGAGGCTGGATGGTGATTCTATTCACGGGGATGCCGGCGCGTTGCATGTCCTGAATCGTCGCGAACAACGGGTCTCCCTGCCGCACTTCCTCCTCCCGCAATGCCCCGATGAGCAATAGGTACTTGTTCTCCGGATTCGCCATCAAGACCTCGATGAGTTTCAGGGAAGCGAGATCGGCCCATTGCAGGTCGTCGAGGAATATCACCAGCGGATGATCAGCCGAGGCACAGACCCGAAGAAAATTCTGAAAGGTGTCGTGGAACCTGTTTTGCGTCTCCACCGGAGGAAGGGGATGCAATGCTGGTTGTTTTCCGAGGATGAGTTCGAGCTCGGGAATGATATTGACGATGACCTGACCGTTGGTGCCCAGGGCCGCAAGGAATCGTTCCTTCCAGTTGCGGAGTTCCGCTTCGTTCAATGCCAACAGGTTGCGGACCAAATCCTGGATCGCCTGCGCAATACACGCGTACGGGACGTTGTATTTGAACTGCTCGAACTTGCCGCTGACAAAAATACCCCGATGCTCAACAACGGGTTTATGCACTTCATGGACGAGTGAGGACTTTCCAATGCCGGCAAACCCGGTGATCACCAGGAGTTCCGCTCTGCCGTGGCGCACGCGCTCCACGGTCTCCAGGAGCAATTCGATATCCGCCTTACGCCCATAGAGTTTTTCAGGAAGGTGCAGACGGTTCGAGACATCAACGCTTCCCAGGTCGAACCTCCCGACCCGCCGGTCCCGCTGCCATTCCTCAAGACAACGCTGCAAATCGGCCTTCAGACCCGTCGCACTCTGATAACGTTCCTCCGGGGCTTTTGCGAGGAGCTTCATGACGATAGCGGAAAGCATCTCCGGGATCTCGCGGTTGATTCCATGCGGAGGAAGGGGGATACGCGCCATGTGGCTGTGGATAAGTTCCAGCGGATCATCCGATTGAAACGGGGGCCAGCCGATAAGCATTTCGTACAACGTGATGCCGAACGAATAGAAATCGGTCCGGTAATCAACGCCGTGGTTCATGCGTCCGGTCTGCTCGGGTGAAATATACTGGAGGGTTCCTTCGAGGAGATTGGGAGTGCTGGGCCGGGGGCTCTCGCGCGTCAGGAGCGAGGAGATGCCAAAATCGATGATCTTGGCTTTGCCTGTCTCAACGTTTACAACGATGTTCGACGTATTGATATCCTTGTGGAGGATATTGCACTCGTGGATCTTCGCCACTCCTTCGACGATTTGGCAGGCCCACCGGAGCGTGGTCTCGACATCGATGCGCGAGGAAGCCAGAACCTTCCTGATGGAGACGCCGCCGAAATCCTCCACCACAAGAGCGTTCGTGTCGTTGCCCCGCTCGATCCCCCAGACACGGATCACGTTCTCGGCGCTCACCCGTTTGATCATCTCTGATTCGTGGTTCAATCGCACCATCTCCACCGAATTGGCCGGGACGTTTTTCAGGGATTTGACAACGACGCTCTGTCGATCGCGCACGCGGACAGCCCGGAACACGAGGGAGTTCGCACCATCGTGGAGTTTCTCGAGAATTGCATAACCCGGGAGGTCGATCATCGTTGATGATAAGAAACGCGTATGGGAAACAAACGGACCATGGACTTACCGCTAAATTGTTTCTTGAATACCCCGGATCCCTGACTACGCTCCTGTTGCAGTTGCATGATCGACTGCCATGCGCCGATGAAACACAAACAAATAGACGCCATCGATCAGGGCCGAAAGAGCACAGAGCGTGAGAAGGAGGTAGTTTTCGGGATAGTGGAGGAGCATAAAAATCGAGATGAAACCCGTCCCAAGGCTCCGCAGCC
>DKJQ01000181.1 GCA_002454845.1 Ignavibacteria bacterium UBA6688 | reverse complement strand
GGCGTTCGTCTCGTGTGCTGGGCATAGGCCACCACTTTCACAAAATCCGCGATCGCTCCGAGAGCCTCGAGGTCGTAGGCCCCGCGCCAGTCCTTCATCATCCATTGCGTGTACGTTGTGGGGCCGCCTGCCTCCTCCTCCCGATGAATAAGCGAAACACTGAACTTGTACCCCTCCGCATGCAGGGCAGCGGCCGCATCGCGGCAAAACTCCGTGAACGCCTCCCGTTGATCGATATGAAATCCTTCGAACTCGATCTGCATTCCGTACAGGGCGTAGGTCCGGCAGGTCTGCACCATGCCATCGATCGCTCGCCGACGGGCTGCGGAGTGGGTCAGCACGCGTTCGACCCAATCTGCCCGAAACGCTCCGGACGAGGCATCGAAGTTTTTCAACTGGGGCATGACCCGGACTTTGTTGACCCTGGCCAGCCGGAGGACGCGAGGCTCAATTTCACCCGCAATCAATCCACTTCCGTCCACCACAAACGTTTCGGGCGTGACCAGATCGACATCGGCGATATGGGCCTTCAACGCATGGAACGCCGGGGGGCGGTACCCGAAATGAAATTCCGCTTTCTGCTGCCCCCGTACCCCCGCAACGCCCACGAGGATCATGGAAAGACCGGCGATCCATCGGCAGACGCAGGATGGCATTCTCAGACTTGTCTTCGGTTCAAATTGCACGGTGAATGAACTCCGCGGTGCGAAGCGCGAGTGCCGCCATCGTGGGAGAAGGATGCGTCCCTCCGGTCGTCGGGAACAAACTACTGCTGGCTACATACAGGTTGTCCAGGTCGTGACACCGGCCATACCCGTCACAGACACTCATCGAGGAATCCTCCCCCATCTTCGTTGTCCCCATCATGTGGGAGAGGAAATAGCCACGATTCGTCCAGACAGTGCGCGCATTCATTAACTCGAAAGCCTTTCTGCCGATTTCGATCCCCTTGTCGATCGTCGCCTCTTCGAATGCGCTGTTCCGGATGATCACCCGCGGGATCGGATCGCCGAATCGGTCCCGCGTCTCCCCGCTGAGCTCCACCCGATTGTGCAGGGAGGGAAGCATTTCCCCTTCGCAAATCACCTTCACGTTGAAGCCATAATTGTCTTGAACGTATTTCTTGAGTTGTTTTCCCCAGAGCCCGGCGTTTCTCGCCAGATCGCCCGGGACCGGCCCTTGGAGATCACTGGGGAATATGGTCATGTTCCCCGAATCCGGCAACCGGCTGTAATCATACATCGTCCAACTCACCGAGGTGCCGAATCCAAGCCTGTGGCCTCCGACCCGATCACGCAGACTTCCCCGGACAGCCGCAAGCGTATTGGTCATGAAGTACCTGCCGACCAGGCCTGAAGAATTCGCGAGGCCGTTCGGATGGGAGCCGGCGACAGCAGAGAGGAGAAGAAGACGCGGCACCTCGACACCACCTGTCGCAAGAACGACCACCTGCGCGCCCTGAAACTGGTGGCTCCCCGTCGCATCAATATACTCCACGCCGGCAACCGTCCGGCGGGAACTCAATCGAATACGCCGGGCGTGACAACCTGCCAGCACGCGGGCATTCCCGGTTCGTTCTGCTTTTCGGATGTGTTCCAGCGCGGTGTACCGGGAATTGATTGGGCACATAGGAGTGCAGGTTGCGAATCCTTCGCACGCCGGCCGGCCGTCAAAGTCGACCGAATTGATGGCCATCGGATTGGGTCCCCATTCCAGCCCCAGCCGGGCAAACGCAGGGAAGAAGAACTCCTTGTCCGCATACGAATACTCATGGGGAGGGAGAGGAAAAGGTTCGGATCTCGGAGGACCGTTGGGGGTATCGCCCCCTGCCACGCCGAGTTCCCTCTCCATCCGAATCATGTATGGTTCCAGCTCATCGTACGTCACAGGCCAATCTGCTCCGACGCCGTACAGACTTCTCATCTTGTAGTCCGCTGGTTTCAAGCGAGGCGCATAGGCGTTCCACTCCAAGGTGGTCCCCCCAACAACTTTCGTACGGCTTCTGTTGAAGTCGTGAGCATAGGGGGATTCCACCTCGCACGTATCGCGAAGCGGATCGAGCCAGTTCCACGGGTTGAGTCCGCGCCGCGCGCGTTCATAGCGCTCCGGATCAATCTCGTCAACTCGCTCTCCGGTCTCAAGAACAACGACGGACCTTCCCGCCGTTGCCAGGTCCGCTGCCATGAGCGCTCCCGCGAGCCCCGAACCGACTATACACACATCGACGTCCATGGATCCGACCGATGACATATTGAAAGAGTACCCACCGTTATCATAAGCGGACAACGTCGGCAGGCTTGTTGGTGTAGGAACCCGCACCTGCCCGTGTCCCCGGCCATGACGAATAGTTCACAAGTCGCCAGCCAGGTTCCCAGGAATAGATCGCCTGCAGCATGTCGGGAAGAACGATGTGCTCAAGCCTCCATGCGACCGGCATGAAAAGAGCCCTACCGACATTGTGAAGCACGCTCGCCAGACTGTTCTGCCGCAAGCGATCTTCCCCAACGCCGTAGGGGATCAGCGACTTCAGGATGGCGTCTCTTTCGTCGACCGTGAGTTCGCTGAATTGTCTGTCCGGTGCTTCGAGAGTCGTCCTTCTCTCCAAGAGACCGACCGCCCCACGGTAATCGTCCCCCCAACTGTCGAGCTGAACCCGCTTTGTAACCCACCAGCGCACATCACGATAGAGGTCGCTCCGATTCTGTTCGCTCGCCGGAGGATAGAGAACCTCAGCCAGTGCTTCAAGCGTCTGCCACTCGCGGTCGGTGAGAGGATCGTTGCGGTAGGCTCCATCCCTTCGGACACTTTTCTGTCTCGTGCGCCATGCCGCGCTCCCGCCGGAGAGGACAAACATCACGCCGGCGCCTGCCAGCAACGATGTCGATACAAACCACCTCCTGGATCCGCGCCCCGCTCCCCCTTGCTGAACCATGGAAGATTTATTCATACTTGAACGATCTCACGCGATCCCAGAGTCCCGGATTCTCGCCGCCGGAGACCCACATATTAATCGCCTTCACTTTATATTTCCTGACAAGCTCGAGCTTCGCGTCGAGACTTCGCAGGTCGTTGTCGATGATAAGCCACTCGAAGACGCCGCCACGCTCGAAGTAGCCGTAGAGCACCTTCTGCCTGTCGTCCCATTGAAGAGGGGCTCCTCCGTATTGTTCGAGAAGCGACTCCGCCTCGGTAAGGGAAACGCCGTTACTCCATGAACGGGCGTTGATATGATACAGCGCAGTGTCCGCCACGGTGTGGTAGCGCGCCCCACTCATCGTGATGCCGAGACTGAGTTTCTCGGGAGGGACGTACTTCAAGAAATACTTGAGCACCTCCTCCAGCCAAGGAAGGCCCTGGGATGGACCCGGCGTTGTTCGGCGCGTGTGCTGCCCGTACGACATGATCTTGATGAAATCGCTGACCTCACCAAGAGCCTTCAGATCATATCCTCCCCTCCATTCCTCCATCATCCATTTCGTGTAGGTATTCGGCCCGGCTGATTCTTCCGCCCGATGGACGGCGCAGACGCTGATCTTGAATCCTTCCTTCCGCAACGCAGCAGCCGCATCGCGGCAGAATGCCGTAAAAGCATCACGGTCGTCCACATGGACATTTTCGAAATCAATTTGAATCCCGTACAACCCGTACCGCCTGCAAATCTCCAACATGGAAGCGATCACCCTCTCCTTCACTTTCTTATTGTTCACGATCTGGCGAACCCAGTCCCGCTCGAAAAGTCCTTTCGCCGGGTTGGCGTTCTTCACCTGAGGCATGATCTTGATCTTCTGCTCCTTCGCAAGCTTGACCAATTTTGGTTCCAGCTCCCCGTAGATCACGCCGGAAGCGTCCACCAGGAACGGTTCGGGTGAGACTATGGTCACGCGATCGACATTCCTCCGAAATGCCTCGAATGCCGATGGGCGGTAGGCAAAATGAAAGTCGAGATCCTGCTGCGCGAGGAGGATCTCAGAGAATCCCAGGACGGCACAGACGATGATTGGAAATAATCGTTTCATGGAAAGTTCCTTCGGATAATGACCCGACCCCGGCTCGGGATCGATGAAGAGGAGAGAGAGGATGAGAGAATATGGCTCGCATACCACCCCCTAAACAGAGATTATGAACGGTTGAAGCGGTAGCAACTGCCGGCAAAGTACAACTTCGAAATCTGATACGCAAGGTATGGGTTGAGTCAAAGGGGGCATGGAGAAGGCGCGAGAGTTATAAGGAGATTGGTTGGGATGGAAATTTGCCTATGAAACCAACGGCGACTCGCAGGAACAGGAATCAGCATTACGTCGAGATATTGCCGGCCTTTTCCGGAGATGTTTCCACGGACGAGAACGAAAAAGGCGACAACCGAAGTCGTCGCCTCTGTTTACCGACAAGCGATGATGAGAACATGCGGGAGTGTCAATTGCGGCCCGCCACCTTGAGCCTGTTGATCGCTCGCTGGAGCGCAACCTTCGCACGGTCCATATCCGTTTCGACTTTCTTCTCCGAGATGCGCCTCTGAGCCCTCTCACGTGCTTCCTGGGCGCGACTTGTGTCGATCTCATCGGTCCGCTCCACCGTTTCGGCAAGCATGATGACTTTGTTGTCATGCACCTCGACGAATCCGCCACTGGTGGCGTAATGGCTCTCCTTCTCCTGCGCATCCACGATCTTCACTTCTCCGATCGCGATATTGGAGAGGAGCGGTGCATGATTGTACAGCACCTGAAAACCGCCGACGACGCCGGGAGCGCTGAAACTAAGCACGCTCCCGCTGTACGCAATCTTCCTGGGCGTCACAATCTCCAGATTGAATGTCTTGTCCGCCATATCTTATGCCGCCTGCATCTTTTTGGCCCGCTCAAAGACTTCGTCGATGGTTCCGACGTACATAAACGCGCTCTCGGGCAATTGGTCGCACTCCCCATTCAGAATCATCTTGAAGCCGTTGATAGTCTCATCCACCTTGACATAGCGACCCGCATAGCCGGTGAATTGTTCCGCGACAAAGAACGGTTGTGAAAGGAACCGCTGGATCCTCCGCGCCCGAGCCACGGTGATCTTATCTGCATCGGACAGTTCGTCCATGCCAAGGATGTTGATAATATCCTGCAGATCCTTGTAGGTCTGCAACGTCTCTTTGACACGCTTGGCCACGCCATAATGTTCATCCCCCACAATACCCGGCTCGAGGATGCGGGAGGTCGAATCGAGCGGATCCACGGCAGGATAAATCCCCAGCTCCGAAATCTGGCGACTCAACACGGTTGTGGCATCCAGGTGACTGAACGTCGTCGCCGGAGCAGGATCGGTCAGGTCGTCCGCAGGGACGTAGATTGCCTGCACGGAGGTGATAGACCCCTTCTTGGTGGAGGTAATCCTTTCCTGGAGCTCCCCCATCTCCGTGCCGAGGGTCGGCTGGTATCCCACCGCGGAAGGCATGCGCCCCAGGAGGGCGGACACTTCCGAGCCGGCCTGGACAAACCGGAAAATGTTATCGATGAACAAGAGTACATCCTTTCCCTCTGAATCGCGGAAATACTCTGCCGTGGTCAACGCCGTCAAAGCTACACGCTGGCGTGCGCCGGGGGGTTCGTTCATTTGACCGAAGATCAACGCAGTCTTGTCCAACACTCCCGATTCTTTCATTTCGAGCCAGAGGTCGTTCCCCTCGCGCGTTCGTTCGCCGACACCGCCAAACACTGAGTACCCGCCATGGTGCGTTGCGATGTTATGGATCAATTCCTGGATGATGACGGTTTTCCCCACACCAGCCCCACCGAACAAACCGGTCTTTCCACCCTTTGTGTACGGCTCCAGAAGGTCGATTACCTTGATTCCCGTTTCGAACATCTCCTGCTTCGTCGAAAGGTCCTCAAAACGCGGGGCGGGACGGTGGATCGGGTAGAAATCAACCGCGTCAATTTTTCCCAGTGCATCGATCGGTTGGCCTATCACGTTGATCAGACGACCGAGCACTTTCGGACCCACCGGCACTTTAATGGGAGCCTCGGTATCGAACACTTTCATTCCCTTGACGAGCCCGTCCGAGGAATCCATGGCAACCGTGCGAACCCTGCCTTCCCCCAATTGCTGTTGAACCTCGCACAGGAGGTCCTCCTCGTGGCCTTCAGCATTGACGCGCGGAATCCGAACGGCATTGAGAATGGCCGGGAGCTTTCCTCCGGAAAAATCGATATCGACAACCGGACCGATGACCTGGATGATCTGACCTTCGTTCATTACAAACCTTTCGTTAGGAGATGCAGGACGGGTGACATGAAGTGTGTGAAACTAAGAAAATCTTGGCCAAAAATCAACGAGCTTTTTCTATCGCCCGCATGATCTGTTCTCCATGGAGACGGCCATTTTCGATGAAAACCTTGTTGTTGAACTTCCCGGCGGCAATCGACCCTGCGACAAAGAGCCCCTTGACGTTTGTCTCCATCGTATCGCTCGAATGAAGGGGTGCAAGGGTTTCTGGGTCGATCCGAACACCCGCCTCCTCAAGCAACCGGTTGTCCGGGCGATAGCCGATCATCACGAACAGAACATCGTTGGGAATCTCACTCGTGTTCTTCCCTTTCAACAGGATTGTTTTCGGCCGGATTTCCGCCACCTCCGTCCCGAAATATGCCTTGATCTCACTATTCCTGATCCGGTTTTCGATGTCCGGCAGAACCCAGTACTTTACACCCTCGCTCAGGGTTTCGCCCCTGTGGATCAGCGATACATTTGCCCCGTGCCTGAAAAGGTCGAGGGCGATTTCGACAGCGGAGTTCTTTCCCCCTACAACAGACACGTCGCGCCCCCCATATTCATACGGCTCGGAATAGTATCGACGGACCCTGGGAAGCTGGCCCCCGGGAACCTCAAAAGGGTTGGGGGTGTCAAAGTATCCCGTTGCAACGACGACATGGGTTGCACTGAATGTCCGGCCGGACGTCACCACTTCGAACGCCGTTCCGGTTTTCCGGATCGACCTGACTTCCACCCCCGTCTTCACCGGCAAATGGAAGAACCGGACGACAGACTGATAGTAATGGAGGGTCTCGATGCGGGTCGGACGAAAACCGGCACAGGAAAAAGGAATACCTCCCAACTCCAACAACTCGGGGGTGGAAAAGAATGTCATGCCCTGCGGAAAACGCCGAATGGCGTCTACCACCGATCCCTTGTCAAGAACGACAGAACTCAGGCCCCGCTTCCCCGCCTCAATGGCGCAGGAGAGTCCTGAAGGACCGCTTCCGATAATTGCTACATCGAGCACTTCCACGAAGACTCCGTTTTAAAAAATTCCACAGCTATTGAACCACAGATGGCCGAAGGCGCATAACTAAAATGTGCGTTAGCACATTACTTATTGGAACTGTGGCTTCCAGACCAAAGTTGCGACAGCACCCGACTACGTTTATCCGTGCCTGCACGCCGAAGTGCGGCGTTTCGGCACGTAGGCGTGCGCCATCGGTGGTTAAAAAAGCCGAGGTACCACGTTCTTTCAATAAAAAATCCGCTCTGGGCGGATTTCTTAACGTTTGAACTGAAAAGCGAGCTGGTGGTCGGACTTGAACCGACGACCTGCGGTTTA
>DKJQ01000391.1:13644-24187 GCA_002454845.1 Ignavibacteria bacterium UBA6688 | reverse complement strand
GATCAGCCATTTGGGCGGCGTTAGCGGCAGGGCTTCCCATTTGGCATTTAGACCAGAATTGGTCACCTGTAGAAAATGTGACCTGATGTCGTTGGGCGATATCGCACAGCATCCTCTTGTTGTATCACCCGCTATCGTAAATCTGGGAATTTCCATTATGGTGATGAGCCCATCCTTCCATTGCTTTGATGAACACCTCGCTGAGCTGGATGCCCTTCGTGGGAGGTTCCAAGGAAGATGCGCAGTTATTGATCATTCTGAGGTTGCCCGCTCCTCCCCATTAGTATGTTGTTGCATGCGTTCACGCGATTCCTTACTTTGTTTTCAAGTTTCACTCCACCGGGCTCCCCACCTGACAGAGAAGGGGTCTGAACCCACAATCAGAAACCCTCCGTCCGGAAATTCCCTCTGCGCATATTCCCCTATCAAGGAGATCTATGGCTAAATCGAAACGCCAAAGCACACTGCCGAAACTGTCCCGGTCGCTTACGGGTATTAATGGTCTTGACGAGATTACCCTCGGGGGATTGCCGACGGGTCGTCCGACCCTCGTCTGCGGAAGTGCGGGGAGCGGCAAAACACTCTTTGCGGTCGAATTTCTCGTGCGCGGGGCGCTTCAATACAACGAACCGGGTGTGTTTCTCTCGTTTGAGGAAGACGCCGATGACCTGGCAACCAACGTTTCCTCCCTCGGATTCGATCTGAAGGATCTTGTCGCGCGCAAGAAGATCGCGGTTGATCATATCCAGATCAACCGAAGTGAATTTCAAGAGACCGGCGAATACGATCTCGAGGGGTTGTTCGTCCGGTTGGGAAACGAAATCGATTCCATCCATGCAAAGCGAGTTGTGCTGGATACCATCGAGGTGCTTTTTTCCGCGTTCTCGAATTCCTCCATCCTGCGTTCTGAACTTCAGCGTCTGTTTCGCTGGCTAAAGGATAAGGGGGTCACGGCCGTTATAACGGCGGAGAGAGGAACCGAAGCGATGACACGCCACGGGCTGGAGGAATACATTTCCGATTGCGTGATCCTCCTGGACCACCGGATCAAAGGCCAATTGTCCACACGGCGGATCCGCATCGTGAAATTCCGGGGGGCACTGCACGGGGGGGACGAGTATCCTTTTCTCATCGGTCTGGACGGCATTTCCATTTTCCCCATCACATCTCTTGAGTTGGAACAGAAGACAAGCGCCGAACGCATCTCGAGCGGCATTCCGGCTCTCGACGTCATGTTGGAGGGCAAAGGCTACTTCCGGGGCAGCAGCGTCCTCATCTCAGGAACGGCGGGTACCGGAAAAACGAGCGTCGTCGCTCACGTTGCAGAGGCTGCATGCCGGCGGGATGAGCGGTGCCTCTTCCTGGCCTTCGAGGAATCGCAGGGACAGATCATTCGGAACATGCGCTCCATCGGCCTCAACTTCGAGCCGTGGGTCAAGAAAGGGCTCATCCGATTCCACGCCGTGCGTCCGACCCTGTATGGGCTTGAAATGCACCTGGCGACCATTCACCGGCTTATCAGTGAGTTCAAACCTGTCCTTGTCGTCTTCGACCCGGTATCGAACTTTACTTCGATGGGGGACAGTCCGGAAGTCTACTCCATGTTGCTGCGTCTGATCGATTTCCTGAAAGTTCAGGGAGTCACCACGGTATTGACGAATCTCGTCTCCGGCGATGAAGTCACCGGGGCCAGCGAGATCGGCATTTCATCCATCATGGACACGCTGATCGTGTTGCGCGACGTTGAATATCGCTACGATCGAACCCGCGTACTCTATGTTTTGAAGTCCCGGGGGATGGCGCATGCAAGAGAGTTTCGCGAGATCCTGTTCACAAAGAGCGGTATCGATTTAGGACCTGCCCGCATCGAAACGCTTCCGCAAGTTGCCGGGGGTTTACGGGCGCGGACCTAATCAAAAGAGAGGTGAGTATCGTATGAAGAAACCTGCAAAGAAAGCCCCGGCACGGCGGTCGTCCCCGGCTGTTCGGGCAAAGAAGAAATATGTTCTGCGCCTGTACATTACGGGGCTCACGACTCGGTCGATGCGCGCGATTGCCAACATCAAGGAGATCTGCGAAAACAACCTAAAAGGCAGGTATCAACTGGAGGTGATCGACATTTACAAGAATCCGAGTCTGGCAAAGGGAGAACAGATTATTGCTTCCCCGACCCTCATCAAGAAACTTCCACTGCCCCTGCGCAGATTCATCGGGGATTTGTCCGATACCGAACAGATCCTGGTGGGGCTCGACCTTCAACAGGGAAAAATATCTGGCGCCAATACGAAAAACGTACCGGGATCTTGAGCGCGAGATCCGATCTCTTCGGCTTCTGCTCGAAGAATCCGAACAGGCCCTCCTGGCCATCCGGACGGGGGAGATCGACGCCCTTGTCGTCTCCGGCAAAAGCGGCGAGCAGGTGTACATGCTCAAAGGGGCGGACCATTCCTATCGAGTTCTTCTCGAGGGATTGAATGAAGCCGCGCTCACACTCACGGCTGATGGCACGATTCTGTACTGCAACAGCCGATTCACAGAGATGACGAAACTTGCGTCTGCCCAATTACTCGGTTCACCGGTTCAACGCATTATCAAGTCCACCGAACGGAAACTCTTTGAGATGACCTTGGGTCAATTGGCGGAGGGTCCCATTAGAAGAGAGTTCAACCTTCAAGCGACCGATCGATCCTTCTCCCCGGTTCTTTTCTCGATCAAGAATCTTGGATTGGAAGGCATCCCGGTCTATTGCGTTGTGGTCACGGATATTGCCGACCAAAAGCGAACCGAAGAAGCTTTACAGAAGAGCGAACTGCACTATCGGAAGCTCTTTTTGGAGGAACAGCGCATCCAGGGCGAGCTTCGGAGGCTTTCAAGAGAGATCCTTCGAGTACAAGAAGAGGAGCGGGCTCGGATCAGCAGGGAGATCCATGACGAAATCGGCCAGACGCTGACTGCCATTGGCCTCAATCTGAGAACATTGAAGTCAAACGGAAAACCATCAGAGATAAAAAGAAAGGTCCAATCGGTCCAGGATCTTCTGGAGAAAGCGTCAGATTTCATTCACGTCTTTTCACATCAGATTCATCCCAGTATGCTCGAGGATCTTGGTCTTATTCCGGCGCTTCGCTCCTTCATCCGTGACTTTGAGAAGAACACCGGCATGCGGATCCAGCTGAAGGCCTCAGGCACACCGGGAAGAGCCGATATTGATCAAAAAGCCGTACTGTATCGCATCGTGCAGGAAAGTCTCACGAATGTTTTGAAACATTCGGGAACTCAGAAAGCCACGGTGACCATTAGAAAGTCGCCGCACGCGATCACCCTCGAGATCGTTGATGAGGGTAAAGGATTTGATCCAGGGGATGTCTCGGTAACCCCGGAAAAGAGGCAAGGATTGGGCGTTCTAGGGATGAGAGAGCGTGCCCGCCTGATCGGTGGCAAGTTCAAGATTCTCTCCCAACCCGGCAAAGGAACCAGGGTGCGTGTTCATCTATCCCTGGGGGGGACCACAACATTAAAAGAGTCATGAAATGGAAAAAATAAGAATCGTCCTTGCTGATGACCACACCGTCGTGCGGCAAGGCTTTCGATCACTTCTTGAGGAAGACAAATCTCTCGAGGTCGTCGGGGAAGCCGAAAACGGTCAGGAGGCCCTTCTGGTGGTGAAGAAGACCCTCCCGGATGTCGTTCTCCTCGACATTTCCATGCCGCATCTCAATGGGGTGCAGGCGACGCGGCAGATCCACAAACTCGACCCAAAGGTCAAAATCCTCATCCTCTCCATGTTTAAAGACGAAGAATATGTACGGGAGGTTTTTCATGCGGGGGCTACGGGATATATACTCAAAGTGGCCACCGGTTCGGAACTGATCAAGGCTATTAAAGAGGTCCATCGCGGCAATGCCTATCTTTCCCCGATGATCGCGAAGCACCTTGTTTCCGATTACCACGAGATCGTGACCGGAGGCAACGCGAATCGAAAGCCATCCGGGCTCACCCCCCGCGAGATTGAAGTCCTTCAACTCATCGCCGAAGGAAACTCCAATAAGAAGATCGCAACGCTGCTTTTTATCAGTATTAAGACGGTCGAAACGCATCGTCAGAAGATCATGGATGTTCTGAAAATCCACGATATCGCAGGGCTCACACGCTATGCCATTGCAAAGCGCATTATTGAAGCAAAATAGCCTCCCTGAAGTTTCTCCTCCCCCACGGAAGGCTTGCACAGCAGCCCCCCTATCAGGTGTCCTCCCCCCTTCGTATCAGGTTTTCACCCGATAGACGTTCAGCCGCGTTCTTCATATGTTTACGATGCACCGGGGTGTCTATGGCAAAAATCCGAATACTTCTTATAGAGGACAACCGCATTATACGGGAAGGCATCACTGCCATGATCAACAGGCATGCTGATGTCGCCATCGTAGCGGTTTCCGACGGTACGGACAACACCCTGGGGAAGGCACGCACGGTAAAACCGAATGTGGTATTGATCGATTTCGGCCTGGGCAGCCAGAACAGCCTGACTATCGTGGAATCCGTCAGGAGGGAGTTCCCCGCTATCAAAATTATCGGGATGGGACTTGCCCCCACACAGTCGGATATTCTGGAATTCGTGCAGGCAGGGGCGGCCGGTTTCATCCTGAAGAACGCAACACTGGATGAAGTGCTCAAGACGATACGAGCAGTGGCAGAGGGAGAAATCATGCTCCCTCCCCCCATGACCGGATCACTGTTTTCTCAGGTGGCCGAACACGCGCTCGCGAAAGGGAGAAGAGGCTACAAGTCCGCCATCCGGATGACTCAGCGAGAAAAGGAAGTGATTGCTTTGATTGCTGATGGAATGAGTAACAAGCAAATCGCCACTCATCTCAATATTGCAACGTTTACCGTCAAAAGTCATGTGCATAACATTCTGGAAAAACTGGCATTACAGAGCCGCCTCCAGATTGCAAAGTACGCCCAGGACGAAAAGCCCGGGTAACGTCCTTCTGGCCGACATGTTCACCGGCACAACGGCTCGCTCCCTCACCGGGAAAAACGGGCTCTCTGCACCCCTGCAGTTTTTGTGATTGAGGCCGGGTTCCCACCCGGGCTCCTCCCACCACGCTCTTGCCGTTGACGATTCGATAGACTGACCCGCAGGACAACCATCAACCCTCTTCAGCCAGCCCGCCAGTCATAGCTCCACCTCGCAATTTCCCCTTTGAAAAGGGATTAGCTCCTTTTTCATCCTTTTGGGCTATTACGCCTTAACGCTGACATTGCTATACTTTTCCAAGTGCTTGGTGAGGGTTTCCCTCCTTTGATGACCGGGGAGGACCTCTCCAATTGAACATTGGAATGGAAAGGAGTTCAGCCCATGAACTGGGACCGAATCGAAGGACAGTGGAAGCAACGAAGGGGAAAAGCGGTGCACCGTTGGGGGAAAGTCATGAACGACGAGCTCGCGGCCATCGCCGGGAAGCACGAGCAACTGGTGGGAATTCTCCAGGAAAAATACGGCGTTGCCAAAGAGGAAGCCAAGCGACAAGTAAACGGCTTCAAGAAGATCGTCAAGGAATTGAAAAAATCCAACGCCGCACTGATGCGCACCGCATCGCGCAAACGGAAGAAATCGCCCGTGAACCGGACAACATCACCATCGACGCCGAGGAACAAGACTCGTTCCGGAAGCAAACGGAGTTCCCGTGGTTGAGCGCATCCATGTCTCACGTCCGGGATCAGAGTGTGACATCGGACCGGTGGCATTCATGAAGACGCACATCAAGGAAAGTTCAAGTTTATGAAAATAGCCGGTAACATCATCTTTATGATAGGCCTGCTCATGACTCTCTATACCGGATTCACGTATGTGACGAAAGAGAAAGTCGTGGATCTCGGGGAGATTGAAATAACAGCAGAGAAGCAGCATCGTTTCAACTGGGAACCGTACATCGGCGTTGGAGTCATGATCGTCGGCGCCGGTCTGTTCATGTTTGGCAAAAGGAAGTCGATGACCAACTGATACCAACTCCCTCTCCGGAAGAAAGAAGGGAACGGCATCATCGACACTCGTTCGTCATTTCAAACTATTCAAAAAGTGCACCCCATGGAAAAGATCTCAAACCCCGGAGAAGCGCCTGAGGCAAACACGCCCAAAGGTGAGGGACCTCAGGATGTCGTCTTCCTGGGCTGGCAGAAAAGGTCTTCAGGAGACGCGATCCCGCTCTATAACGTGATGGCCGAAAACCATCCGTTGTACGGTTCCACCGTAACGGACACGACTCTCCAGAAGCATAATCTTCCGGTTCCGCCTCCATCCCCCCTCGATAAGTAAGAAGCGTTGTGTCGGTCGGACGAAGGGATCTGGTTCTCCTTTGTGCTTTTGGCAAGAATCTCTGAATGCAGAACGAAGTCCGTAACGCTCGAGAGTACTCGACACCCGTTCATCGACAGAAAGTATCGTAAGGATCAGGTCGGCACGTTCGAATATTGGCTTCTCGAGGAAGGAATATCCCCATGGCACACTTTGATTCTGCAATAATCTCACCGGGCCCGATGCTTGCCGGTCGGGGTTGTGTGACTCAGCGGTCCCACCCTATCGGTCGCAGTTCGCATCTCCTCGCCGTGATCTTCCTGAGCATGCTTGTTCTCCACACAGCCGTTTCCCAGACGTATAACAACCCGACAACAGTGGACCTTGGAACCGCGGGAAATTACAGGGCTCTCGCTGGAACCGCTCTCAGCATTAGCGCAGGCTGCACTGCGGATGGCAATGTTGGTGGTACTTCTGTGACGAATGGTGGAACGGTGACCGGGACGACAGACGTAAACAACGCTGCCGTCACCACAGCCCTGGGCGATTTGACGACGGCAAAAAATGGGCTCGCGGCACGAACCCCGGACGACGCCACGTTGGCCGTGGAACTCGGCGGATTGAATCTGGAACGAGGAATCTACGCTGGTCCCGGGACTTTTGGGATAAACGGGACTCTTACACTCACTGGTACAGCGAGTGACATCTTCATCTTCAAAACGACGACGACTCTCATCACGGGCGCGACTTGCGTTGTCAACCTGGTCGGAGGCGCACTCGCGTCAAATGTGTTTTGGGAAATCGGCAGTGCAGCAACGATTGATGGAGACTTCAAGGGAAACATCCTGGCTGGAACATACATTACGCAAATAGCCGGTGCGATTGATGGTAGAACGTTGGGGCTGACCGCCGTCACATTAGGCGGGAGCACAGTGCTGCCGGTGGAACTGGTCGCCTTCACGGCAACAGGCGGTCGGACGGATGCTGAACTTCGCTGGTCCACCGCATCGGAAGTGAATAACTATGGCTTCGAGATCGAACGCCGACAGACCGCAGATTGGCAGGCAACAGGCTTTGTCACTGGAGCAGGAACCAGCAATGCTCCCCGGGATTATTCCTACACCGATAAGAACCTCGCTCCCGGCCGGTACGGGTATCGCCTTAAACAGGTCGACAACGACGGGACGTTTTCGTATTACGGTTCGCCGGAGGTTGAGATCGGATTGGCGGTGAAGAAGTTCGAGCTTGAGTCGAACTATCCCAACCCCTTCAACCCCTCGACGACGATCGTGTTTACGGTTGGAGAGGACGGGCAGACCTCCTTAACAGTGTCCAATGTACTGGGTCAAAAGGTGATGACCTTGTTTGAGGGGAACGCCACAGCCGGAAGGCTGTATCAGGTCCAATTCGACGCCTCGAATCTGCCGGGCGGATTGTACTTTGCGAACCTGGAGTCCGGGAAGCAGCACATGACGCAGAAGATGGTGCTGGTGAAATAAGCCGGCCCGATCGAGATTATGGGAATTATGCCGAACCCATGTGACACCTGATGTACAAGAACCCCATGCAACCATCCTACCGACATCACGATTCATCAACAACCGGAATTCGGGAACCCGGGTGTCGGGTTCGTTCCCATGACTTCATCATATAAAGGAGAACCGTCATGCGCCACACTATTGCATTCATCCTCACACTGCTCCTGCCGGGCGCGCTCTCCGCACAAATTGTTGTCCACGCCAGCCTCAATGTGGACCGTCAGCCGATTTGGGGTCCGACCGGTTACGATCTTGTCGAATATTACTACTTGCCCGACATGGAAGTGTACTACCATGTTCCGCAGCAGCGGTTCTACTACCTGGAAGGAGGATCCTGGATTAGCAGGTCCTCGTTGCCTGCCCGTTTTAAGGGCTACGACTTGTATCGATCCTATAAAGTCGTGGTCAATGAACCGACACCGTACCGGAATCACAATGCGTACAAGGTCAAGTATGTCTCTTTCAAAGGTCGACACGATCAGCAGCCGATCCGCGATAGCCGTGATGCAAAATACTTTGTCAACAAAAAGCACCCCCAGCATGGAAACTGGCTTAAGAAACAGGGTTCCGCCAAGAAACCTGAAAATTAATTCAATTCAGAATAAATAAATCCGCTCTCCATTACATTCAACTTCATAAGGGGATCAACAATGAAAACACGCACAGGTTTTGGGATCATCGTCATGATGCTGGCTCTGGCCATCACGGCCCAGGCGGGTGGAAAAGGACAACTTCAAAAATACTTCAGCGATGCAGCAAACAAGGTAAAAGCAACGGAGAACGTCGTCGAGAAGCGCGCCATCCTCAACGAAACATTTGAGAGCATGTCCGGAGTGCTGGATAGGGTGCAGGCTATGCCGTCGATTTCGCAGGCCGATCACGATGGGATCGATCGCCTCCGTGCGACAGTGCAGGAAAAGCAGGACGAGCTTGCGGGCGTCAACGGCTTCGAGCGCGTTGCGGATGGGCAGCTCAATGCTTTTGCCCAGTACGTTGTGCAGGATATGGAGCAGGCTGAACCGGTATTGACGATCAGTCTTGTCTCCCTGCTCTTGATCATAATCCTGATTGTGCTCCTGACAAAATAGTCCGTCCGGGAGCGAATACTTAAGGGAGTTCGACATGCGAGACCCTCACAGCCGATCGATCGGGGGAGCGCAGTACCCTCCCCTCTTCATGTGCGCGTGCTGTGCGGCACTTGTCGTGCTGTTGTCTTCGTGCAGCGCCGACCTCGCCGTTCAGCGTGACGTTCAACAGGCGGGGCAGGCTCTTCCCGGGACGCCGTACTCCATCGTGTGCATCATCCACGGTGACGGCGATTATCTTTACCACGACACGGACGGGAACGAATACAAAGCGAATGAAGAAGCGCTGGCGGCGGCGAAACGGGTCGCACTGCGAAACCCGGAGGCCGAGGTATTTCTTTTTCACCAAAAACCCCGCCGGCACTTCCTGTTCTTTTTCCCTCTTCGGGATGGGGAGTTCTCCTATTACCAGAACGGGCGGCTCATTGCCGAGGGATCGTACTGGCGCGACGAGGGAGGCTCCCCTCTCGATCCGGAGGTGACGTTGTTTCGCCGGTTCCGCGCGGACACTCTGCGTGAGAGGGTGACGGTGTTCATGTACTTTGGTCACGAGATCCCTGAAATCGATGGCGCGGGCTACCATGCATCCTCTCCGGATCGGACGTTCACCGTTCAGGACCTCGCGGAAGGGTTGAAAGGCTTCACACCGCATCCCTCAAAGTTCGATCTGATGATCCTCTCCACGTGCTTTGGCGGTACCCCGTACACGATCGGCACTCTTGGACCCTTTGCGCAAACCATCATCGCATCTCCCGACAACCTTCATTTGTCGTACTTCGACATCCATTCCCTCGAGCGGCTGGATCTCAGGGTGCGGAAGGGGGATGTTCCTGCTTTTGCAAAGACATTCGCACACCAGGCATTTGACCAACTCACAAAAGACGTTCAAACGGCGGTGAGCGTCGCGGTGTACGATGTGGACCGCGTGCAATCATTTTTGCGTTCCGTTGAGACCGTGTACGACCGTACGTTGACTGAGCTCAAGGGAATGGCACAGGCGACGGCTGGAGTCGGGCACTGCGATTGCGCCGACCTACCCTTGTACGTGCGGCCGGCGATGAGCGAGGGGATCGAACTATTCTACCGACCTGCACGCTTTGGGCGATCAAAGTATAAACAGGAGCATTCAGGGTGGGAGTGCTGGAGGGAGAGAGAACAACATCCTCACACCACACAGACGAAGGAACCGGCCCTTGAATAAAGGAAGCGGATGGAGCGTTTCGATATGAAGAAGAACGGGAAGAAGCAAGACTACCAACACTCACTGGCCGCGGGATTACAGTCCGTTTCGCAGGCAGTGTATGACATCGAAACATTGCTGAATGGCCCCGGGCAAGGAAAAGAAGCGGACCATCACCCATCGATGAGCGACCTGCGTACGTCCGAGCTCCGCTACCGGCGGCTTTTTGAAACCGCTCAGGATGGCATCCTGCTTCTCGATGCGGAAACCGGTGTCATTACCGACGCGAATCCCTTCATCGCGAACATGCTGAAATATGAACCGGATGAATTAATCGGAAAACGATTATGGGAGATCGGTGTATTCCATGATGCTGAGGACAGTAAAGCTGCTTTTGAAGAATTGCAGCAGAACAAATACATACGCTATGAGGATCTGCCACTAC
>DKJQ01000391.1:0-13578 GCA_002454845.1 Ignavibacteria bacterium UBA6688 | reverse complement strand
CTATGAGGATCTGCCACTACAAACCAAAAACGGAGAAAGCCGACAGGTGGAGTTTGTCAGTAACGTCTATCTCGTCAACGGCAGAAACGTCATACAGTGCAATATCCGGGACATCACGGAGCGCAAGCAGGCCGAAGAGGCGTTGGACAAAGAGAGGGTTCGGGCACAACAATATCTGGATATCGCCGGCGTGATCTTCCTTGTTTTGGCCGCCGACCGAAAAGTCATCCTGATCAACAAGAAGGGATGCGAAATCTTAGGTTATGTCGATAAAGAGATCATCGGTCGGGATTGGATCGACTTTCTGCCGCGGGATCAAAAAGAGAGGGCCGGTGCAGCGTTTGACCAACTCATGGCTGGACAGATCGAGCCGGTGGAGTTCTTTGAAAATCCCATTCTTACGAAGAGCGGGCAGGAACGACTTATCGCCTGGTCCAATGCGGTGGTGACCAATAAAGCGGGTAGGATCATTGGGGTAGTGAGTTCAGGGGAAGATATCACCGAGCGCAGGAAGACGGAAGAGGCACTTCGAAAAGCCGAAAATAAATATCGCTCGATTATTGAAAACGCCGTCGATGGCATTTTCCAAACGTCTCCGGAAGGGGAGTTCCTCACAGTCAACCAAGCGATTGCACGTATCCTTGGCTTCGCTTCACCGGAAGAACTCATGCTGCAACGATCCGATATCGCCATGCAGGGCTATGTTGATCCTCAGCGCAGGGAGGAATTCAAACGACTCATGGCATGCGATGGAGCCGTCAGTAATTTCGAGTATGAGGTCTATCGAAAAGACGGTACCAAGATTTGGATATCGGAGAATGCAAAGGCGATCCGAGATGACAGTGGCCGCATCCTCCGGTATGAAGGAAGTTTTAACGAAATCACCGAGCGCAAGCAGACGGAGAATGCCCTGCGCGAGAGCGACAAGAAATTCCACCAGTTGGCGGACAATATCACCGATGCGTTTTGGATCCGTTCGCCGGACATGAGCGAGGTGCATTATCTCAGCCCCGCCTTTGAGCGAATCTGGGGCCGTTCCGTGGAAAGCCTGTATGCAAATCCTCAACAGTGGTCCGACTTCATACTACCGGAGGACCGTGAGCGTGTGGTGGCCGCCTTCGATGCGCTCACGGAACGTAACTCAAGCCTGGACATTGAGTACCGCATCGTGCGGCCGGGCGGCGAGATCCGCTGGATTCGCGTCCGCGGTTTTCAAGTCCGGGATTCCGCTAATACACTGATCCGCCACATCGGGATCGTTACGGACATGACCGACCGCAAACTGGTGGAAGAGGAGCTGCAATTCAGGAACCTCATTTTGTCCACACAGCAGGAAGCATCGATTGACGGGATCCTCGTGGTCGATGAACATGCCAATATCATATCCTACAACAGTCGCTTTGCTCAGATGTGGGGTGTCCCGGAGGAGTTGATCGGGAAGAAAGCCTATCAACCGGTGCTGGAGTTTGTCACGGACAAGGTGGCGGAGTCTGCCTCCTTTCAACAGCGGGTGCAATACCTGTATGGGCACAAAACGGAAACCATGCGGGACGAAGTAGTTCTCAAGAATGGAAAAATCTTCGACCGCTACTCCGCTCCCATGGTCGGGCCGGACGATCATTACTATGGGCGGGTCTGGTATTTCCGCGATATCACCGACCGGAAACAGACGGAAAAGCGGATTGCCTTTCTCGCCCATACGCTGGAGAGCATTGTGGAGTGTGTGAGCATCACGGACCTGGAGGATATCGTCCTCTTCGTGAACAACGCATTTCTGGAAACCTATGGATATACCGAACAGGAAATCGTGGGAAAGAACATTAACGTGGTACGATCACCGGACAGCCCTCCCCAGACCGCACCTGGCATCTTCCAATCGACATTGAAGGAAGGTTGGACCGGTGAACTCATAAACCGGACGAAAGACGGACACAATTTTCCGATTTCACTCTCCACTTCAGCTATTCGGGATCAACAGGGAGAGGTGGTCGCGCTTGTTGGCGTCGCCACCGACATAACGGATCAGAAGAAATTCCAGCAGCAACTGCTCGAATCGCAAAAGGGGGAGAGCATCGGCACACTGGCGGCCGGTATAGCCCACGACTTCAATAACATCCTTGCCATTATTCTTGGGTACACCTACCTCATCGAGAACAATAGACTCGATGCACGGAAACTGTCCGAGAACGTTGCGTCGGTTCATCAGGCGGTCCATCGAGGCGCGGAGCTCGTGCGGCAAATTCTCACGTTTGCGCGGAAAACCGAAGTCTCGTTTGAACCGATACGTCTTACCGACCTGGTTCTGGAGCTTGTTTCCATGCTCGAGCAGACCTTCCCCAAGATTATCACATTCAAGACAACCCTTTCAAGAGACATCCCGCTCATCCTTGCAGACCGGGCACAGATCCATCAAGCGCTCTTAAACCTTTGCGTCAACGCCCGGGATGCCATGCCCCATGGCGGATCCATCACGATCGCAGTCGAGAAGCATGCCGGAGAACAATTGAAAGAACAATTCCCAGCCGCCGATCAGGATTCGTACATCTGCATCAGTGTGGCTGATGTTGGAGAAGGCATGACGGAACTCACACGCCGAAGGATCTTTGATCCATTCTTCACGACGAAGCCCCAGGGAAAAGGAACAGGGCTGGGATTGGCCGTCGTGTATGGCGTTCTGCAGGCACATCAGGGCTTCACCGATGTGGAGAGCAAATTGGGACACGGATCGACCTTTCGGATTTACCTCCCGCTTCCGAACATCGCCGTGAAGCAGCTCGACACTCTCCCGGCAAAACCCTTCGAGTCCGGCGGTACGGAGACGATTTTACTCGTGGAGGACGAACCCGATCTCCTGGAGATGATGCGCTTGCTGCTCGGGTCGAAGGGATATGGGGTATTGGTCGCCCATGATGGCGCGGAGGCGATCGAAGTATACAGAAACCACGAACAAGAGATCGCTCTTGTAGTAACCGATCTGGGGCTGCCCAAGATGACTGGGATCGAAGAGTTCAGAAGACTCAAAGAAATTCATCCCGGGGTCAAGGTGGTTTTTGCCAGCGGATTTTTCGGCCCGGACATTAAATCTGAGCTCGTGAAAGGCGGGGCGAAAGACTTTCTCCAAAAGCCCTACATGGCGGATGACATTCTCCGGACCGTCCGGAACGCGCTAGACAGAAAAGACTCCGAGGAACATTCAATGCAAAGACCATCTTCAGGATGAGAGGAATAAGTGGACAAGAGTATGCGTAAGTCTCTCTGTTACCATCTGATGTTTCTGTGCATGCTTGTCGCCGTGAACACAACGGCACAGCCGAGAAGCACCACGCTCATCCGGTCGACGTTCGAGGATGAAGGTATTTCCATGGATCTGGATAAGCCGGTCTATTTCCCCGGCGATACCGCCCGGCTGGTCATTCAGCGAACGAAGAGCGCGGCAACAGCGGCTCTTACTCCGATGATGGAGATGGAGGGAACGACGTTCCGAGCTTCCGATGAGAGTACGTATTTCGCCATCATCCCTCAAACCATCACACCGGGATCGTACCGCATTCTGCTCAGAATTATCCATGCAGGCGGCCAGCGTTTCCTCTATGAGACCGGTCGTGCCGTGGAGGTGGAGGAGCATCAAGTCGTTGAGCAACTGGGCCAGTATGTGAGCATCGCCCCGTCGGACGGCAGCAGCGATCCGCATACGGCCATGACGTTGGATGGCTGGCAGATACGAGCTCTCCACGTCGTGTTCCAGCGGGACAAGATCCGCCCCCGGATGGGGCCGCAGTTCGCCACGATCAGGACGTCGGTGCTTTTACGGGACGGAACCACAGCGCAAACGTTCGAACGGCGTGTGGTCACCTTTCGAAGTCATGGGAATCCGGAACGGGATCGTGCCATGTTCAGCCAATACCGCAAAGCCTATGGAGCGTATGCTGCCATCAGCTGGGATGAACTCAGACGCGTGCGTCTGCCGCTCGACTCCCTCCCCGCCTGGTCGATGATCAGGGTCAACATCGAACCGGACTACACCATCACGCTTGGTGCGTACGATGGATCCAACTCCTTCACGCGCTATTTCCGTGTACGAGGCCCGACGATCGAAACAGGTTTTTCGCTCGGCATACCCAAGGTGCTGTACGATACACGGTCCAGGGATAGCATCGAATATGGAAACACCAGCGCGATGGTGCGATTCTACCATGTGAACGCGGAATCGGGAAATCGATTTCCCGTCAGCCTTGGCCTGGGAACGTTCGGAGTCAACTCGCCGATCGACGTGGGGGTTGGCCGTGGCGGTTTCGCCCTCTCCATGTTCCTGGACCTCGTTGAGTTGATGAGGACATTCGAAATCGAGATCATTAAGAAGATCAACCTTGGTCTGGAAGTGACGCCTTTCATCTCCATCGGAAAGAAGTCAAGGGTTTTGCTGAACGCGCAGGTGAGTCTTGCATTGTAGCTGGTGTTCCCGGCAGGACAGACTCTACCACTTTCAAAAGAACGGAGGAAGCATGCAACACGTCCACGCTTTTGCGGAAGGAACTTCACCGATCGCTTCTTCAATCACGGTGGACACAGCCGCCTCACACGGCGTGCGCGAACTCGATGTCACTCTCGTCCGCGCCACCAACTATACCGACGACGGCTATCCGATCAAAATGAAGATGTGCGTCATCCGGAGCAATACCCTGAGTCAGATGGCCACGCTCACGCGGGATATTGTGAACTCCCCGTTCTTCAAGGGAATACCCGTCCACGTCCATGCCATCGATGAAGCGTACGAAAACGTGCCGGTCAAGGACATCCTTACGCGATCGAGACGACCGGGGGTCCGGTCGATCGTCATGCTGGTTGGGGTGCAGTCGAATCAGTTTCCCCGCGCAATGGATATCGCTTCGTGGTTTCTTCCGCATGGCGTTCCCGTCCTGATCGGCGGCTTTCACGTCAGCGGCATGCTCGCGATGATCGGTGAAACGGATGACCTCAGAAAAGCCGCATCCAGGGGTATAGTCCTCGTGGCTGGCGAAGTGGAGAACGGAAGGTTAGCTACCGTGCTGGAGGACGTCGTCCGGCGGAGTCCGAAACGGTTGTATAATTTCCTGAACCCCACACCCGATATCACGAACCTCCCGATACCGCGACTCACGAAGGACGACTTCAAGAAATCTGCGTCGAAATTCGCGACCCTCGATACCGGGCGTGGCTGTGTGTTCAACTGTGACTTCTGTACGATCATCAACGTGCAGGGGAGAACCATGCGATGCCGGGATCCCAGGCAGGTGGCGGCATTTGTCCGCCAGAGTTACCACGAGGCGGGCGTGAGTCACTGCTTCTTCACCGACGATAACATCGCGCGCAACCCCCGGTGGCGCGAGCTCTTCGACGAGTTGATCCGTCTGAAAGAACACGAGCACATCCCCTTCACGTTCATGATGCAGAGCGACCTTGCGGCCAGGAAGATGCCGGGGGGTGACTTCTTCGAACTCGCAGCCCGCGCCGGGTGCAATCAGATCTTCTTCGGTGTGGAGAGCGTCAACAAAGAAAACCTCCGGGCGGAAACAAAATTTCAGAACCAGGTGCATCAGTACAAAGATCTTGTCGATCATTGTCATGCCCTCTGGATTACCTGTCATGCAGGGTATATTCTGGGACTGCCGTTCGATACGCCGGAGAGCATCAAAGAGGATATCGCCGAACTGCAGCGCATGGGATTCGATGCCGCTTCATTCTACATTCTCGCACCGCTGCCGGGATCGAAAGATCACCAGGTGTGGTGGAACGAAGGCCGGTGGATGCACGAGGACCTCAACATGTATGATTCGGCGCACGTGGCGGTTGAGCCGGAACGTATGACGCGCGAAGAATTACAGCAGGCGTGGCATGAGTCATGGGAACAGTTCTATTCCACCGAGCATATGGTTAACGTGCTGAAAGTGTGGCGGCAGGACCGGTGGCATTACTGGGACCGGATCTCTTTTTTTGGATGGTATCTCTCCGCGTCGCGGCTCGAACGCCTCCATCCGATGAACTGTGGATTCTGGACGCTCCGGGATCGCAAGGACCGCCGTCCCGGTTTCCCGGAAGAAGCGTTCCTTCCGTTCTGGTGGGGTCGTTTCCTGTTTGCCGCCCAACGATTGCGCGGCCTCATCGGACTGTATTTCCAACTCCAGGAAGTATGGCTCAGGAGCCGTCCAAAATCCAGGACCGAGGAGGCATGGTTCGCGTTAATTGCCACGACCAGGCAGGAGATCGTCGATTGGAGAGCTCTCAATGCGAAAGAGATCGTCGGGTACTACAAAACATTGCAGCATGAGATACCGGAAATCAAGATCCCGTCCATCCCCAGGGTGTGGTTGATGAAGAAGAATCCGTTTCACGGTGTTTATACGCGTTCGTATTTCCAGAATATCTGGCGGGAATGGTACAAACATGTCTGGAACCCGGTCAAGTGGTTCGAGGTCTGCACGTTTGAGTTCGTTCACGCTGTCAGATTTGTCACCGACTTCGCCGGGAAAGAGAAGACCCGAAAGGGTTTCGACCTGGGAGTCAAATCGGGGGTCCCCTCATGAACAAAACAGTTTCCGTTGCACTTCTTGCCGGCGGTATTCTCCTTCTCATCTTTGGCATTATTGCGTATGATTCGGCCAGCTCGGATATTTCCCGGTTCTTTACCGGCTCACCGACCGACAAGTCGATTTGGTTGTTGGTGGGGGGTGTTGTGGCAACCGTGGTGGGGCTCGGGGGATTGATGCGCGGATCAAAATCCGGCTGAACGCGGTTTCTGCCATCACTATCTTCCGCCCGTCTGCCTGTCCGCCTCCCAAGGAGTCGAAGTGGCGTACCTTCTCTGGTGCGAGGGGTACAGCCTGCCTTCCCCCCTTCACTTCGTATGAAGAGGGATTAACTCCTCTTTCATTCTTTCGGTCGATACCAATCGCAAATAATCCGTCGTATACTTTGACGAAACCGGGAAGAAAACACGCATGGGCACCGGGCGGATGGCAGCGGAACAAATTGTGAAGAGTTGAGCTGACAGGAGTACAAAATGAGGTCCTTCGCTGGTCGGGACTTTGTGCGCTCTCTTCTGTATGCGTTGCAATGGTTGTCGGGTTGAGAAGAAAGGAGATCTGAATGAATTCTTATGGCTGACCAATCTCATCCTCTCGACGGAACGCGCACCCTCGTGATCACGGCATCGCTCGTGATCATCGTCTATGGCGTTAACCAGGCGCAATCGGTTGTTGCCTTGTTCCTTGTCGCCGTGTTCCTTGCCATGATCGGAACGCCGCCGGTGAGGTGGCTGGAACGAAAGCGCGTGCCTCCATTTCTGGCGGTCATGATCGTTATGACAGCCATGCTTGCTTTTCTGCTGATTTCCGGCGTCGTCGTAGGAACGTCTCTCAACACGCTTTCCGAGGATTTGCCTTTCTACCAGAAACGCCTCCTCGAGCAGGTCCTGGCGCTCAAAGCCATGTTGGCAAGCAAACATATCATCGTGACGACCAAGGTCTTGCTTGAATACCTTAATCCGGGGTCGGTCATCAGTCTGGCAGCCGGCCTGTTCGCGGGGATGGGCTCAGTGCTTTCCAGCCTTATTCTCGTCTTGCTCACGGTAACGTTCATTCTTCTTGAGGTCTCAAGCTTTCCCGTCAAGCTCCGTTCCGTGCTTGGCGATCCAAAACAGGTTTTTCCCGAGTTCACGAAGTTTCTCAATGATATGAAGGTCTACATGATCATCAAGACCATCATTAGTCTGGCGGCTGGGGTCATACTGGGGCTGTGGTTGTACTTCCTCGGGGTCGACTACCCCGTCCTCTGGGGCTTCATGGCCTTTTTACTCCACTTCATTCCCAATCTGGGGCACATTATTGCGGCCATTCCTCCTGTACTCCTTGCGCTCATCCAACTCGGTCCTGGATCTGCTGCACTGGTCGCGGGCGGTTATCTCGTCGTGGGCTTCACCCTCGGAAATGCGGTCGAGCCGCGGCTGATGGGCCGCAAGCTCGGGCTCTCGACCCTGGTCGTGTTCCTCTCCCTCATGGTCTGGGGAGGGCTGCTTGGGCCTGTCGGCGTGATTCTGTGTGTGCCGCTTACGATGACCATGAAATTCGCTTTTGAGAGCAACCCGAGCACCCGGTGGATCGCGATCCTGCTCGGCTCGGAAAAAGCCGTCGAGAATATGCCGCCGGTGTTGAAAAAGAGAATCCGACCTGCAGGGGTACGCAGCAAATGAATAATCCACTCATGAAGATAGTGGTGGTTTGAACAACGAGCCTTGTCATCATCCCACCGATCCAGAGAAAAAAGAGAAAGGGTAAACCCATGAAGCCGACAATTCAACTGAAGCATTTCTTCTTCGCGATGTTCATCCTCGCCGTTGTGAATGCAGCGGGGTGCGATACAACGGGCAGGGAGCGTGCCAAGGAAGCGACGACGAGCATGCAAACCATGGAAAACGAAATCAAGTCCGTTGCCATGCAGTTGGATGCCACAGGAGTATCGCTTGAGGCACTGATGAGGCCGGGTCAACCGGATGTGAAGAAGGCTTTTGCGCTTTACACGGAAAACGTGTCAAAGATGGAGGATTGGGAAAAATCCTTTGCCAAACACGCCGATGAAATGAAGGCTCGCGGGAAAGACTATTTTGAGGAGTGGCAAAAGGAAGGCAACACCTACAAAAACCCCCGGATCCAGGAGCTCAGCGATCAACGTCGTCTCGAACTTGGTGAGATCTACGGAAGGATCGCAGAAACCAGTATTGGAGTAAGGGACGCCTTCAAAACGTATGTGTCCAACGCCAAAGAAGCGCAGAATTACCTTTCGAACGATCTGACACCAAACGGAATCGAGGCATTTGCCAGGATCGGCAGGAAGGTCGTGCAGGATGGAGACAATCTGAAGTACGCCATCAGGAACGTTCAGAATGCGATTGCAACGGCGAGGACAGAAATGACACAAGGCGGCCGGTAGGATGAGGATGATGAACTGCGTCACGGCAGGCCCCTGTCGAAATGGAGAGCCTCCCTGTGGGCAGGAAGGCGTAGACGGAGAGCGAAATGTTCTTGTCGTTTCTCCCATCATTCAATGAGCTCATGATGCCCTTGATTGAGTTCAAGTCAGGGTTGTTCATGCCGACGAGTTGGCCAAACAACAATCAGCGGAGGATCATCATGACAGATCGGGAAGTGTTCATCGATAGAATAGGGGTTCGGTTGAGAAAATGGGATGCTGACATTGCAGATCTGGAAGCCGAGCCGCAATCAGAGAAATCAGACATAAGAACAGAATCCGCGGTTGAGCTCCAGAATTTGCTGGAGAGGCGAAGAACAGCCGAAGACAGGTTGGAGGAATTGAACAACGTCGGTCAGGAAGCTCGGAAGAAACCGAATTCTGGTGCCGAAACGGGCGTCAACACAGCAAGGTCCGGTGAAACTGAAGGTCGTCTTGCGTGCGGTACATTGAAAGACACAGGCACTCTATGAAACCCACCAAGAATCTCGGCATGCTCTTACTGGGGATTTGGCTCATTGTGACAGGACTGATACCGCTACTGGATCTCAGTTTTTCGGGGCTCGGTACTCTCATGGCTGTCCTCGCAATTGCCGCGGGTGTTTTGATCAGCTTGGGACGTTAAGACGCACGAAAACCATGTGGATTATTCACCGTTGCCTCGAGGGCTGGCTCGCTTCCTCCTTCTGGAGTCAGCCCTTACGGTGATGATATTTTGTGAAGGCAACGGACAAGCCCGGGTGGAGTGTCCATCGCACTGCGGGAATCAGGCAAGAACACCGGAGCAGCACCTTGTGCTGCACACACAATCTGTTCTCCACGCAATGATGAAACGAGGATAGTAGTAGTGACACCAGCGGCTCCAAGTTCAAGAATTAACCGAATTGCATTCGTTGGGAATTACTCCCCCCGTCAATGCGGTATTGCCACGTTTACCACGGATCTCTGTGAGGCCGTTGCAACGGCCTCCAGCGACACAACGTGTATCGCGATACCGGTCAACGATATCGAAGCCGGCTACGACTATCCAACCCGGGTTCGCTTTGAGTTGACCGAAAAGGACATCCATTCGTACGCGCGCGCCTCCGACTTTCTCAACATAAACAATGTCGACCTGGTGTGCCTGCAATTCGAGTATGGAATATTTGGCGGAAAAGCGGGAAGCCACATCCTGACGCTCCTCCGTGATCTCCAAATGCCGATCGTCACAACGCTTCATACCATCCTCAAGTCTCCCTCCCCCGATCAGCGATTGGTGTTGGAAGAAGTTGCCGCACTTTCTGATAGGTTGGTTGTGATGAGTGAGCGCGGCTCTGAATACTTACGGGATATCTATCACGTCTCGCCTCAGAAGATTGATGTGATCCCACACGGTATTCCTGATGTGCCGTTCGTTGATCCAAGTTTCAACAAAGATCTCTTCGGTGTGGAGGGCAAAACCGTCCTGCTGAGTTTTGGTTTACTCTCCGCGAATAAGGGAATCGAGACTGTCATTGCAGCTCTGCCCGACATTGTGGCCCGCTATCCGGACGTTGTGTATGTCGTTGTTGGTGCGACCCATCCCCACGTTCTTCACCATGAAGGTGAAACGTATCGACTCTCTCTTCAACGGCTGGCTCAACAGAAGGGGGTGGAAGGTCATGTGATCTTCTACAACCGCTTTGTCAGCACGGAAGAACTCATCGAATTCATCGGGGCCGCTGATATCTATGTGACGCCCTATCTGAACGAGGCTCAGATCGTATCCGGAACCCTCGCATACACGCTCGGGGCAGGGAAGGCCATCATTTCGACACCGTATTGGTACGCGCAGGAAATGCTTGCCGACAACAGGGGCGTGCTGGTCCCTTTCCGTGACCCCGCCGCCCTCGCTGAGCAGGTGATGAGTTTGTTGGCGAATGAAGCGGAGCGGCACGCCATGCGGAAGCGTGCGTATATGTTTGGACGCTCCATGATCTGGTCCGAGGTGGCAAAACGTTATATGGAGAGTTTTGAACGCGCCCGGGCTGAGCGTCGCCATTATGTCCTCCCTGGCTTAATGGCGAAAGCTCTCGATAAGTATCCGGGTGAATTACCTCCGCTCAAATGGGATCATTTGCGCGCCTTGACTGATGAAACAGGAATTCTGCAACACGCTCTTTTTACCGTGCCGAATTACTCCCATGGCTATACCACCGACGACAATGCGAGGGCCCTGTTGGTCAGCATTCTCCTGGATGAAATGGGATACACGGAAAGCTCCAAACTTTCATCCCGCTATCTGGCTTTTCTCGGCTTTGCATTTAATGCACGGAATAAGCGTTTTCGCAATTTCATGGAGTATCAGCGCACCTGGACAGAAGAGGCAGGCTCGGACGATAGCCATGGCCGCGCGATTTTGGCATTAGGAACCGTCATGAGTCATTCGACAACACCGTCTTTCAATAGTATGGCTGGTTGGTTATTTGAGCAGGCTCTTCCCTCCATCCTTGAGACGACCAGCCCTCGTGCCTGGGCGTTTGCACTGATTGGCATTTCCGAGTACTCACAAAAATACTCCGGTGATCGGAGGGCCAGCCAGGTCAGCGAAGAATTGGCAGGCCGGCTCCTGAGATCGTATCAAAGTAACCGGACGGAAGAATGGCGTTGGTTTGAAGAAAAGCTCACGTACTGCAATGCGGCTCTCTCTCAGGCTCTCCTCATCTGCGGCAGATCGATTCCGAACAGCGCGATGACGGATGCCGGATTGGAATCGTTGAGATGGCTGACCGATCTGCAGCGCGCAGGCAACGGGCATTTTGTTCCCGTAGGGTCGAACGGATTTTACCAGGTTGGCAATAAACGGGCGCGATTCGATCAACAGCCGGTTGAAGCACAGGCGACGGTGTCGGCATGTCTGGAAGCATTCAGAATCACAGGGGACAAGCGCTGGAACAAAGAAGCCCGCCAGGCATTTGACTGGTTCCTCGGGCGGAACGATCTGAGCATGCCTTTGTATGACGCAACCACGGGCGGTTGCCGCGACGGTTTGCATCCCGACCGGCCGAACGAAAACCAGGGAGCAGAATCCACGCTCGCATTTCTTCAGTCCCTGCTGGAGTTACGCCTGGAAGAGCAGGCTCACTTGTCCAAGGAGGCATTATTAAAACGAACAATCAACACTCAGAGCTCTTTCACCGTCACAACCTGAATCCTATTCTGACGGCGGACAATTGGCCTTACCCGGTCAACAGTGTCTTCAATGCAGGCGCTACGTTGCTGCCGGATGGAACGACATTGCTCTTGTGTCGAGTGGAGGACCGGCGGGGCATTTCACACTTGTCCGCGGCCCGGTCCGAAAACGGCATTGACGGTTGGAGAATCGATCCGGAACCAACTCTGTCGCCCAATCCTGAGAGTTTCCCTGAAGAACTCTGGGGCATCGAAGATCCGCGGCTTACGTATGTACCGGAATTGGAGAAATACGCGGTCGTGTATACCGCTTACACGCGCGACGGTCCCGGCGTTGCGTTGGCCCTTACGCGGGACTTCCACACCTTTGAGCGTTTCGGGGTTATCATGCCGCCCGAGGACAAAGATGCAGCGCTCCTGCCGAGGCGGATCGGTGGTCACTGGGCTTTGATCCATCGACCTGTCAGCGCGCCGAGGGCCCATATGTGGGTTTCGTACTCACCCGATCTGAAACATTGGGGCGGACATACGCTCATGATGCAGGCCCGCAAAGGCGCATGGTGGGACGCCAATAAAATCGGCCTCTCCCCTCCTCCCATTGAAACCCCCCAGGGATGGTTGGTGATCTACCATGGCGTACGACAGTCGTGTGCCGGATGCCTGTACAGGTTGGGACTCGCCCTGTTTGATTTGAATCAGCCCGAAGTGTTGTTGAGGCGCGGGAGTGAGTGGGTCTTCGCTCCGGAAGAAGTGTACGAGCAGCGGGGCGACGTGGGCAATGTCGTCTTTCCGTGCGGATACACGATCGGGCCGGACGGTGATTCCGTTAATATATACTATGGCGCTGCCGATACGAGCATTGCCTTGGCAACCAGCAGTGTCCGTGCAATGCTTGAGTGGCTTGATCAGCACAATTCATAGATCAGGGATGACACCCTCTTTCATGCTGTTTGGAAGTTTAAAGACGGACATCGGAGCAGATGCACTGTCACAGAATTAACACTCACGGTGATTCTCACAGAAAACCGGGCGGAGGATGAGCATGAACAACAATGCCACGCAGGCAACGGTGTTGCAGGGACTCATGGCAGACGAAATCAACGCTTTCATCCAATACGTCGAGTATTCCGCGACGCGCGATAATTCCGACCATGCCGAACTTCACCAGGCGATACTGGAAGTGTACAATGACCTCCCGACGTGGGTCCAGCAACAAATGGATTCCAAATAGGGCATGTCCGTCAAGTGCTCTCCTGAGGAAGGAGCACCAATCATAACCACCGACGCCAGCACCTCGATGGTGGGACTGCCGATCGCTGGGGAACCACAACAACAACCCAACCCTCTCATGGGGGAGCGGGTTGCGGATCCAGAGGAGTTTCAGAATGCTGTGAGAATTCAATCCACGATACACCGGCTGCCGTAAGT
>DKJQ01000395.1 GCA_002454845.1 Ignavibacteria bacterium UBA6688 | reverse complement strand
TAATACTGAAACCCGCCAAAAAAGGTCAGCAGAATGGTGAAAAACAGGGCAAATTGTAAGAGTCGGCTCATCGTTGTGGAAAAGGATCAATGAAAAAAAAGGCAAAGAGTACCCCGGCAAACGCTTTGTGCCGATGAAGAAGTTCCCCAAACGAAGTCCGGAACGGAGAGATTACCGCTCTTTGCGGTTGGAGTAGAAGTTCATCAAAAGGCCGACCATGGCCATGTTTGCCATCAGCGCGGAACCCCCGTAACTCAGGAAGGGAAGAGGAATACCAATCACCGGCAGAATGCCCATGGACATGCCGATATTGATCAGCATGTGGGTTGCAAAAACTCCAACGATACCGATCGCTGCAGCGCTGGCGAATTTATTTTTTGAAAGGCCGGCCACATGGACGCCATGGAGCAGGAGGGCCGTGAAGCAGATCAGAACAAGAGAGGCTCCCGCGAACCCAAACTCCTCGCCCGGCACGCAGAAAATAAAATCGGTCCATTGCTCGGGAATAAAATTCAACTGTGTCTGTGTTCCCTGGAGATACCCCTTCCCGAAGACGCCGCCGGAACCGATCGCCACTTTCGATTGCACCACGTTGTATCCCGCCCCGCGCGGGTCGAGCTCCGAGTTCAAAAACGTGGCAATCCGTTTTTGTTGGTACGCGGGCATGCGGTCATACACGGTCTGAACTGAGAGTGCGACGGCAAGAGTTATGCCGAGCGCTACCGCCGCCGCGAAACGGTTCTCCCGCGTCCAGTACAACATTGCCCCTGCAAGCGCAAGCGTAAACAGGAGGGCGAACGTTCCGAACAACGCTCCCGCGGCGACGATGATCGGGGCAAAAATCGCAGCGAGGACGAAATTCGAAGCGCCTCCCCAATAGAGAATCGGGAGCAACATCGTGAAGAAGACGACGGACGTTCCCAAATCCGGTTGCATCAGCACAAGAACGATGGGAACCAGAACAATGCCGGCGGCGATGACGAGATGGCGGACGTTCGAAAGGGATGTGGTGGTTTTGGACAGAAATGCGGCGAGCGCAAGAATGGTCGCCACTTTGGCAAACTCGGACGGCTGCCCCCCGAGTCCCCCAATGCCAAACCAGCTTTTCGAACCCGACGTGGTTTTTCCGATGAGGAGCACAACAAGGAGCAAGACGAGCATGAGGATGTACGTGGGAAACGCGAGCCGTTGAAGGGTCTTGATCGGAAACAATGCCATAACGAGAAGAAGCACAAGGCCTCCGCCGGCCCAGATCAACTGGCGGTCAAAGATTGCCGCCGCGCCCGCGTCGTACGTTGCGCTGTAAACAGAAACCAATCCCATTCCCACCAGCGCAAGACAGAGGAAGAACGCTTTGAAATCAAAATATTCTTTGAGGTAATCGATCAAGGATTTTCCCGCAGACTTTGGGTCACCGTCGCGACCGAATCGGCTTTCGGGGAAGCCGGGCGCGGAACGGGACGGCGGAGTTCGCGATACAGGTACTTTTCGACGACCATCCCGGCCAGCGGGGCGGCTTTCGATCCTCCGTAACCGGAGTTTTCCAACAAGACTGCGACTGCGATCGAGGGGTGCTCGAACGGTGCAAACCCGACATACCATGCGTGGTCATTGCCGTGAGGGTTCTCCGAAGTTCCCGTTTTCCCCGCAGACTCGATCCCCTTGACCCGGGCAAGGCTCGCGGTGCCGCCCGGTTCCTGGACCACACGCCGCATTCCCTCGCGCAGTAAGGCAATCGTGGTTGGCGACAAGTTCATGGGGGTCTCTGCATGCGGCACCTCTTCCATGATATTTGTCCGCTTATTGTTCATGAACAGGACGGCATGGGGTTGGTGAAGTGTTCCGCCATTCGCAAGAGCGGCCGCGTAGCGGGCCATTTGAAGCGGCGAGACGCCAAGTTCCCCCTGTCCGATCGCCAGGCTTACCAGATTCCCTTGCGTCCATTTTCCCTTGCCATAGCGCGTGTCATAATAAGCCGTTGAAGGGAGAAGTCCGGTTGTTTCTTCCCCCGTGTCAATGCCGGTGGTTCTGCCGAAGCCGAACTTCAGGCCGTACTTCGTCCACGTGTCGAATCCGACTTTGAACATCAACGTGTAAAAGAAAACGTTGCACGAACGCTGGATAGCCTCAACGACGTTCGTAGAGCCGTGCACGTGCAGGTCTTTCCAGACGCGATTGCCGAAGCGGAATCCCCCCGTACAGTTGACCCTGAATTGTTCGTTGATGATTCCCTCTTCCAGCGCCGCGGCGGCGAGCACCATTTTGAAAGTTGAACCGGGAGGATACCGGGTCAGCGCCGCCCTGTTAAAGAGAGGTTTGTCGGGATCCATGTTCAGGCGCGCCCAGAGATCCGAAGGCGTTACGCCGCTCATGACTGACGGGTCAAAATCGGGTTTGCTCACCATTGCCAGGATGGATCCGTTGGCAGGATCCATGGCAACGAGCGCCCCGGTATAACCGTTCACGGTCATCAACGATTCGGCGAAGACCTGGAGATCGACATCCATCCCGAGGATGAGATCGAATCCCTCCTTGGATTCGACATCCCTCATTCCCTCTTCAAAGCTCCCGATGACCTGTCCCCTGGAATTGACCGAGACATACTCGAACCCCTTCTCGCCGCGCAGCGTAGGTTCGTACCGGGCTTCAAGTCCGGCGGTTCCGATGATATCCCCCTGACGGTAGTACGCGCTGACATGCGAAAGCTGTGCATCGGAAATTTCCCGGCTGTAACCGAGCAGGTGTGGCGCTCGAGCCTTCGTCGGGTATGACCGTTTCGATTCCACCTGGTAGGTGATGCCGCTCAACAACGGAAGGTGCTCCTCGAGTGCAGCAAGCGATTGAAATGTAATATCGCGTTTCAGACGTGAGGGAAGATACGGAGAATAAGCCCGCGCCCGCGCGATCCGTTCTTCGATAGCGCGGGGCTCCATCTCGAGGAGGGAGGAGAGAAGCGACATGGTCCGTTTGTCAAACTCCGATGGCACGATCATAACGGTGTACGACGGGCCGACGTCGACCACGAGCTTGCCGGTCCGGTCGTAAATGTACCCGCGGATCGGTTCCTTGATAAGGGCCCGGATGCTGTTCTCTTCCGACTTCTTATCCAGTTCGCCGTGATACAAGAGCTGCAGTTGATACAACCGCACCATCAGCACGGCGAAAATCAACAGGATGGCTCCCATGAGCACATTCCGTCGTTGAGGAGTTCCGAATTGTTCGTCGTGGATCATGGTCAGGAAGCGAATCCTTGCTTGCGGGCGAACGTGAACATCGGCAACGCGCCGATTGCGGTCGTGTAGAGACTGGTCACGATCGTGTATTCCATCAGGGTGGGGATGGACATTCCCTCACTTCCCTGGAGGAAAATGCCAAAGTACGTTATGTTATGCACCGCCGAACAAAGCAAGATGATCAGCAGAAACCGGTACGATGAAAGTGTTTGTTCGGTATTATTTTCGTTATAGAAATAGCCGGCCGCGAACCCGGCGATGGTCTTACTGAAAGCGGCCAGTCCAAGGAACTGCATGGTCAGCAGGTCTTGCAGCAAGCCCGCGGCGAACCCCGCCACCGTCGCGTCGAGCTGTCCCCGCCGTATCGCGAAGTATACGATCCAGATCAGAAGCAGGTCCGGGAGGAATCCCTCGACCGACAGGAACGGAACGAACGTCGTTTGCAGGATCATCAAACCGACGGCTATGAGCGCAGAGCGGAGGTAGTATTCCATTCCTTGAGAAGCAATGTGGGGACGTGCAAAAAGTAGCGAGAAATGGAAGGAGAATCAAGGAAACAGCTGGAGAAAACTGCCGCGGAGCGTGATGGAAATCAACATCGTGAATGTTAGGAGAGTGAAGAAGGGGACAGCAGCAGAGCTTTTACTTCACGATAATCGGGTTTGATGAAAAGGGACTGTTTTTGTTTTCTCATTCCCTCGGTCAAAGCGGCGGGCAGGGGAATCTGACGACCGAGTGCCCGTTGAACCACCTCCGGAAACTTCCCGGGATGAGCCGTTGCCGCGACGATCACCGGTCTTGGAAATATCAATCCGTACATTCTCCGGGCAGCCCTTACGCCGACCGCCGTGTGGGGATCGAGCACTGTTCCGGTCCGCTCGTACGTCACCCGGATTTCATCGAGGGTCTCTTCGTCGGTCACGCTCTCGGCCTGGATGTCGCGGCGCATGGTCTCAACATGATTCTTGTAAAGGAATTGCAGGCGAGCCAGGTTGCTCGGGTTTCCCACATCCATGGCATTGGAATAGGTCTGAACTGATGGCCGGGGAGTAAATGTCCCGGATGCCAAGTACTCGGGCACCACATCGTTTGCGTTCGTGGCGGCGATGAAACCGTCGATCGGGGTTCCCATCGATCGTGCGTACGCAACGGCGGTGAGGTTCCCGAAATTGCCGCTTGGTACCACAACAGTGGGGGGAGTCTGAATACCATGGGCCCCCCGCAGTTGGGCGAGGGCCCATACATAGTACACGATCTGCGGAATGAGCCTGCCGACATTGATGGAATTGGCCGTCGTGAGGTTCCGGGCTTCGACAACCTCACGGTCGGCAAGTGCCTGCTTTACAAGATGCTGGCAATCGTCGAATGTCCCTTCCACTTCCAGCGCATGGATATTCCCGCCGAGCGTCGTCATCTGCTGTTCCTGCAGTTTGCTGATCCTTCCCGAGGGGTAGAGCACAAACACGTCGACGTGCGGAACGTTGTAAAATCCATGTGCCACGGCGCTCCCTGTATCCCCCGATGTTGCGACGACGATCGTGATGTGTCGTTGCTCCTTCTCCAGGAAATAGGAAAGCGCCTGCGCCATGAACCGCGCTCCGACATCCTTGAACGCCAGTGTCGGGCCATGGTACAGTTCAAGGAGAAACAGGTTCTCTTCGAGCTTCACCAACGGAATCGGAAAAGTCCATGCGCGCTCGATAAGTCGGGACAGGTCATGATCGGGGATCTCACCGGCGAAGAGGGAAATGATCCGTCGGCCAATGGCGTGAAGTGATTGCGAAGGAAGTGATTCGAGAAACGGGGTGGGGAGATGTGGTATCTGTTCCGGGACATACAGACCGCCATCCGGCGCCATTCCTTGGAAGAGCGCGTCCCGAAAACCGACTGCCGGGCTTTTTCCGTTTACGGAACCGTAGTGCATGGCGTCTCTTGGGTCTTTCGTCGTCGCGCATATTTGAACGGCGCGATCAACCTCGTTGCATCCTCACAATGCGGGCCCCTTCCATGTTCGTTCGTGAAACGAACACATCGCACTTGACGTTTGCAACTCGCAAGAACGTCTTTACCATTGCTGCCCCGATGCGCTTTGCCGTTGTGGATGATGACGTCACGGCGAACATCGACGGTCCCGATCCGGAAATGGAGCACCCGAACGCTCCCGCATCGAGTGCCGCCTGTTTGACATCGCGAAACCCAGGAATCAAATTGCCGCGTACAGGCTCAGCGATGGCATCTTCCAGGCATTTTCCGATCAACTCAATGTTTCCGGAGGCAAGTCCGACGGTAAGTCCGCTGATGTTTCCCCATTGTCGGATGGCGGTTTGGAGCGAGACGGCTTTGGGGAGGAGGTCGCGCGCCTCTTCAGTTCGAACCACAACATGGGGATGAACAACAACCCAGACGAGCGTATTCTTCACCGGGATGGAAATAACATCGAGCGGTTCGTAACTTCGCACAAGGCAGGCACCCCCCAGAAGCGATGGGGCCACGTTGTCTGCGTGGGGCGATCCGGAAGCTTTGCGTTCCCCTTCAACGGCAAAGCGTAATAACTCTTTCTTTTTCAATGGCCTGACAAGCAAGGCGTTGACCGCCACCACGGAGGCAACACTGCTGGCGGCGGAACTTCCGAGTCCGGATCCGATGGGCATTTTCTTCTGGAGCGTCATCCTGATCCCAAATGACGGTTTGAACTCGTTGAGCATCAACTGGGCGACGTGTGCGGCGACGTTTTCATTTACATTGGAAGGGAGATCGCTGTTGTTGGACCGGACGGAGAAGGAGAGTCCCGGCTGAGGCTGCCGATGCGCGAGAACGTAATCCCCCGGCGTTTCGAGGGCGATGCCGAGCACATCAAACCCCGATCCTAAATTGGCAACCGTCGCTGGAGCGAACACTTTAACACTACGCCGGTTCATATGCCTCGACCAATAGTAAAGAGAAGATGAAAAATAGAGGGAACCGTAAGTCCTTCTCCGTGTTCTCCGCGCCTCTGTGGCAAACCAAAGTCCGTCGAGAGATCAGTACGGAAGATAATGTAACAACTTCAGGATATCGGAAAACACTCCCATCGCTGTGACATCCGCTCCCGCGCCCGGACCCTGTACAACAAGCGGAGTGCGCGCGTAGCGATGGGTGGTAAACGCGATAATGTTGTCGCTTCCCGTTGTTGATGCAAAAGGATGGTTAAGCGGAATCTCCTTCAACCCGGCAAACGCCGCTTGGCCCTGCAGGATGCCGACATAGCGCAAAACTGCTCCCTTTAACCGTGCCCTCTCGAGCCTCTTCCGGATGGCATCGTCATGCGCGGCGTAGCGTTTGAAGAAGGTCTCATCGAAGGCCCCCTTCCGCAAATTCGGAGCGACGAGGTTCTCAACACGAATGTTCTTCATATCCATCTTCATTCCAAGCTTGCGCGCGAGGATGAGCAGTTTACGGGCGACATCATCGCCGGAGAGATCATCCCGCGGGTCGGGTTCCGTGTACCCCAGCTGGTGTGCTTCCTGGACGAACCCGCTGAAGGAACGCGCCCCGTCATAATTATTGAAGAGATAGCTCAGCGTGCCGGAAAGAATTCCCTCGATCTTCACAATCTGGTCGCCGCTGGCGATCAGATCGTTCAACGTGGAGATGACCGGCAGTCCGGCGCCGACGTTCGCTTCATAGAGAAAATGCTTCTCCCTGCTCTTCATCAACTCCACCAGCTCCCGGTAATTTTTCCATGGAAGGACGTTGGCCTTCTTGTTCGGCGTGACGATATGGAGGTTGGCCCGCACGAATTTCGGGTACGCGTCCACGATCTCCGCGCTTGCCGTGCAATCGACGAGGACCGCGTTGGTGAACTCGAGCGCCGCGATCTCTTTGGTGAACTCGCCGAGGTGCATGAGGTTTCCGGACCGGTCCAGCTCCTCGCGCCATTTCCTGAGGTCGATCCCTTCCGGGGAGAGGAGGAACCGCTTGCTGTTGGCGATGCCGCACACGCGCACGTCGAAGCCGAGCGATTGCAGGTACGAACGCTGTTGGTGAAGCTGGCGCAGCAACGCGCCCCCGATGTTCCCCACACCGACAACAATGACCGCGAGGCGCTTCATCGTTTCGAAGAACGCCTGATGGATGACATTCAGCGCCCGCACCCTCTGGCTCGAGTTAATAACGAACGAGATATTCCGCTCGGACGATCCCTGGGCGATCGCCGTCACGTTGATGCTGTTGCGCCCGAGGGCCTGAAAGACTTTTCCAGACACCCCCGGCGTTCCCTTCATTCCGTCGCCGACAATGGCCACGATGGTCTGGTTTGGCGCCTCATCCAGAGAAGTGAAGCGGTTCTGGAGTTCGAACTTGAACTCCTCTGCGACCGCCCGACGGGCCGCGCCTACATCCGATTGACTGATGGCGAAGCAAATGGTATGCTCGGAAGAAGCCTGTGAGATCAGAATGACGTTGACCTTGTGGGCAGCGAGTGCACTGAACAAGCGCTCGGAAGTTCCCGGCACGCCCACCATGTTCATGCCGCGCAGGGAGAAAAGAGCGATATCATCCACCGAACTAATCCCCTTCGCGACCCCCTCCCAGTTTTCGGAACGATTGGAAATCAGCGTCCCGGGGGCGGAGGGATTGAGAGTGTTCTTGATGTGGATCGGGATGTTTCTCGCGATGGCGGGAGCAATCGTGGCCGAGTGGAGCACCTTGGCACCAAAATAGGAGAGCTCCATGGCCTCTTCGTACGACATTTGCGGGAGGACAAAGGAGGAAGGGACCGCCTGCGGATCAGCGCTCAGGATACCGTTCACATCGGTCCAGATCTCGATGGCGGAAGCTTTCAGTGCCGCGCCGAAAATAGCGGCGGAATAATCGGAGCCATTCCGACCGATTGTCGTCGTCCGGCCATCCTCCGTCGCCCCGATAAATCCGGTGACGATGGGGATAACGTTTTTCTTTTTCGTGAACAACTGTTTGAAATAGGTCCGGATGCGTTCATTGGTCTGATCGAAGAGCACCGAAGCATGGGTAAACTGGTCGTCCGTGAGGACGAGGGGTCGTGAGTCGACGAAAACGGAAGAGTGTGTCTGGCTGAAATGGGCTGAGACGATCAGAGCGGAGAGACGTTCGCCGAAACTTGCCGTCACGTCGAGCGCGCGTGGTGGGGAGTGGCGAAGCAGGTGGATCCCGTGCAGGACATCATAGAGCTCTCGCAACAGACCGGCAACGGCGGTGTGGAGGGTGCCGTTCTTTTTCTTGTGCACAAGATCGTCCACCGCGCGGCGGTGCCGTTGCACAACGTCCTCATACCGTTGAAGGTACTCCGGTGCCCCTCGTTCCGCGAGGCGGGCGCATTCGAGCAATTGGTTGGTAACGCCCTGGAACGCGGAAACGACCACGACGACCCGTTCTTTTTTTGCCGTTTCAAGCACAATATTTTTCACAGCGCGGATGCGTTCCGGAGTGGAAACCGAGGATCCGCCAAATTTCAGGACTCTCATGCGTCTCTCAGGCTGCCCATCGTGGGTTTATTCTCATGATGCTCTTCCTCACCGTCTTGATTGTCCCGGGGATCGCCGTTCCAGCATAAGCCGTTCGCGATCGGGTGTGTAGTTCATGACAAAAACCTCCTCCAGTTTCACGAAGTCCACACCGGGAAGGATAAACACCTTCTTAAACAGCGTCCCCTGCTGTTCCTGTACTTCCTCGACAATCCCGATGCGAATATTGGAGGGATAGGTAAGGCTGTATTCCGATGTGACGACGACGTCGCCGACTTTAACGTCGAGCGTTTTCGCAACATTGTTCAACAGCAGGGAGCGCCCGTCCCAGGCCAGGATACCGTCGACACGGCTTCGCTGCACCTTGGCGCTCGCGCGGAAATCCGTATTGAGGAGAATACGGACGACGCTGTACCCGTCGGCAACATGCGAAACAACGCCCACCAACCCGCCGTCCCCGATCACGGGCATCTGCTCTCTGATGCTGTCCCGGGAGCCCAGGTTCAGAGTCAGGGTGTTCCGAAGGAGGGTCAGGTTTTTTCCCACCACCTTCCCGCCGGTCAGGGGATAGAGCGGGGATTCGTTCAACCCGAGAAGCCGTCGGAGCCGGATATTCTCCAAGCGCGCTTCCCGCAACCGGCTTACCTCGTCTGTCAGGTTGACAAGAGTATTGCGGAGCCGGTTGTTTTCACTGCGTAGCCCGATGTAGCGGGGGACAATAGAAAGCTGTTCCTGGACGAGGCCAAAGGCAACCGTCGTAAAGGCGCGCATGTGCCTCATCTGGACATTGTCGTTAAAGGCGAGCAACGTCAGCGAGATTAACAGAAGTCCCGAGAGGACAACATATTCCCTGAAGAGGAGGACAAAATCATAGATGCGCTGGAACATGGGTCATCAGCCTGCTGTACACGGAAGATGGATCGTACCAGGAGCGGGAGGGAGTTTCAGGTGAGAATCCGGATTCGCAGCCCCCGTCGCCGGTTTCCGAGCCTGCGAAATCCCGGGCCGCGGTCAGTAGCGTTTGCTCTTAATAAGAACTTTGGAATAGTGCTTGAGGTCTTCCAGGACCTTGCCCGTTCCGCGTACGACCGCGGTCAGTGGATCTTCGGCAACGTGCACAGGGAGACTCGTTTCAAGACGAAGCCGCTCGTCAAGGCCTTTCAGCAGGGCGCCTCCTCCAGTCAGCATGATGCCGCGATCGAGAATATCGGCCGACAGTTCCGGCGGCGTCCGTTCCAGGGTGATCTTCACCGCCTCGACGATCTGGGAGATTGGTTCGTTCAGCGCCTCACGGATCTCGACGGAGCTGACCTCGGTGGTCTTCGGGACACCATTCACCAGGTCGCGGCCCTTAACTTGAATCGTAATCTCTTCCTTCAGCGGCATGGCGGAACCAACTTCGCACTTGATGGCCTCGGCGGTCCGCTCACCGATGAGAATGTTATGATTGCGTTTGAAGAACTGGATGATGGAGTTGTTCATCTCGTCCCCCGCGACGCGAATCGACTCTTCGTTGACGATTCCGGAGAGAGCGATGACGGCGATCTCGGTCGTGCCGCCGCCTATATCCACAACCATATTACCGACCGGGGCATCGACATCGAGGCCAATGCCGATGGCCGACGCCATCGGTTCGGCCAGAAGGTGGACCTCCTTGGCTCCCGCATGTTCGGCGGAGTCGCGCACGGCGCGCTTCTCCACCTCGGTGATGCCGGAGGGGACGGAGACGACGATGCGGCGGCTCGGCACCCAGCCGACGCTGATCTTCTTGATGAACTCACGCAGCATGCCCTCGGCAATTTCAAAGTCGGCGATCACGCCATCCTTCATCGGACGGATGGTCCGGATGTCGCGGTGCGTGCGGCCGAGCATCTCCCGTGCCTCGTGCCCGATCGCGATGATTTTTTTCGTGTTGCGGTCAAAGGCGACGATGGAAGGCTCGTTCAAGACGATCCCCTTGCCTTTCATCCAGATGACCGTGTTCGCGGTGCCGAGGTCGACGGCGATATCCGAAGAGAAAAGTGAGAACAGACTCATGAGTGTGTTTCGTCCATGGGACAGTGTATGGTTTGAATGACCAAGATCGTCATGGGTCTCGTGAAACCGATGTCAAGCATAAAGGTTGAGGTGTGTTCGCTCTTTGTTCTTGTCCGCGTCATTCGTAAAGGCGTTGGAGATACAATGTTAATGCCTGAAATGCCGGACGCCGGTGAAAACCATGGCGACGTTATTCTCATTCGCGACGCTGATAACCTCTTCATCCCGTACAGACCCGCCAGGTTGAATAACGGCTGTTGCGCCGGCCCGTATCGCCTCGAGCAATCCGTCTGCAAAAGGAAAGAAAGCGTCCGATGCAACGGCACATCCTGCCAGGTCAAAACCCGCGTCCGCGGCTTTCATCGCGGCAATACGGGAGGAATCGACGCGCGACATCTGTCCGGCCCCGATACCAAGGGTGCGGTCGCCCCGCGCGTACACGATCGCGTTGGATTTCACATGCTTTACAACACGCCATGCGAACAGCATGGCGTCAAGGTCATGATCTGTTGGTTTTCGATGTGTGACGGTTCGCAAATCGTCGCGCTTGATCCGAAGCTGGTCCTGTTCCTGCACAAGGAGCCCGCCCACCACCCCGCGAATGTCGAATTCTTTTGCCGACCGGACATCGATCATCTGCTGGATGAGTCGCCGATCCTTCTTCCGCTTGAGGAAATCAAGAACGCCCTCGGCAAAGGCGGGGGCCACAATCACTTCGGTAAAAAGATCATTGATCTTCTCGGCAGCGGCCAGCGTGAGTGGCCGGTTCAGGACCACAATGCCCCCAAAAGCTGATTTGGCATCGGTGGCAAGGGCTTTCGCGTAGGCCTCCTCCACGGTTTCGGCGGAACCGACACCGCATGGGTTGTTATGCTTGACGATAATGACACTCGGTTTTTCAAACTCCGAACAAAGCATGGCCGCGGCATTGACGTCAAGAATATTATTGTACGACAGCTCCCGGCCGTGCAGCTTTTTGAAGAAGGCGTTGAACGTTCCGTACAGAGCCCCCGCCTGATGGGGGTTTTCCCCGTACCGCAACGTATCCGATTTTTTCATCGAGAGCGTGACGACATCGGGCAGTACTTCCTTTGAATGGATGGAGCTGAGATATGTCGAAATCACCGAATCGTACGATGCCGTGTACTGAAATGCTTCCTGGGCAAGTTCGAAGCGCGTACGTGGGGTGATCGCTCCACCATGGGAGCGCAGCTCCTCGATCAGTTCCTGGTAGCGTCCCGGGTTGACGACAACGGCTGTGTGCAGATAATTCTTTGCCGCAGCGCGCACCATGGCAGGGCCGCCAACATCGATCTGTTCGATCGCCTCTTCCAGCGTTGTGCTCGTCTGCTGGATTGCCTGCTCGAACGGGTACAGGTTCACCACCACCAGATCGATCGGCTCAAGATTGTGCTCGTGAAGCTGTTTCAGATGCAAGGGGTTGTCCCGTACCGCGAGGATCCCCGCGTGGACTGCGGGATGAAGCGTTTTGACCCGGCCGTCGAGAATCTCAGGGAATCCCGTGATTTCGGAGATCGATTTGAGCGACACTCCCGCGTCTTTCAAGGCCTTATAGGTTCCACCGGTGGATACGATATCCACGCCAAACTCCGTCAGACACTTCGCCAGCTCTGTAATGCCCCGCTTATCCGACACACTGATGACCGCACGGCGGATCTTGAGCAACGAACCCTCCTTACTCTGGGCCTGAGCTTGATACTTGAATGTTGGAACCTTAAGCTGGGTTACTGTATCCACACAATCCTCTCGTGAAAGGAAACCCGCCGCTCCGCGAACGCCTTGAGCACAGCAGGGTAAATTTCATGTTCGATTTTCAGGACCTTCGCCGCGAGGGTTTCCGGTGTATCCGAAGGTTCCACGGCAACCGCCTTTTGGAGCACGATGGGACCGCGATCGTACTCTTCATCGACGAGGTGAACCGTCGCGCCGCTCACTTTTGCGCCGGAGTCGAGCACCGCCTGATGCACATGGCGGCCATACATTCCCTTGCCGCCGAAGGCCGGCAGGAGCGCTGGGTGCACGTTCAGGATCTTGTTCCGGAACGCACGGATGACGGGTGCCGGGATCAACTTCATATACCCGGCAAGGGCAATTAACTCGACGCGGTGGTCGCGGAGCGTCGCAAGCATGGCGGTGACGTATGCTTCTTCGCTGGAAAACTGATGTCGACTGAGATGGAGCGCGGGAATGTTGTGCGAGCGCGCAATCTCAAACGCGCCGGCACCTGCGTTATTGCTGACAAAGAGGGTAACGGTTGCAGGAAGAAAGCCCCGATGAAGAGCGTTGAGAATTGCCTGAAAATTTGATCCGCGTCCGGATGCAAAGACAGCAATATTCATTCACAATTGGAAGAACTGCGACGTTCACAAGTGTGAGAAAAGTAGTGATAAGTTGAGGGATTGTCAATAAAGAATAGGCGTTTTTGGAAGAAATTCTTAAGAAAGTTCAGCTCACAGCCGAGTCCATCAGTTCCATGGAGCCACGGCGACTGTCGATCGAAGCGAGAAGCCCGAGAGGCAAGGTCAATTTCTTTGGAATGTGTCCATACATGACGTTGGCGAGAACCGGACAACCCAACCGTTCGATAATCTCCTGAAGCACCTGCTCCGTTCTGAGGTGTGGTTTCGAAGGATCGCCCGGCACGCAATCTGTAAACTTGCCGAGGAGAAGCCCGGCGACGTTTGTAAGAATTCCGGCATGACGAAGCTGTGCAAACATCCGGTCGATACGGTGCGGGGCTTCATCGACATCTTCCAGCACGAGGAGAGCATTTCGCAGAACGGGAAGATAGGGGGTGCCGAGAAGCGAAACCAGGAGAGAGAGGTTTCCTCCCAGCAAGCGGCCCGAAGCTTTCCCGGGATGATAGATCTGTACAGGATCGTCGGGAGGATTGTGGAGCTTGCCGATCCGTTTCGTGGAAGTCAGGACCCGCCAAAAATGCTCTTCCGTGTATGGGTCGAACGCGTCCCACATCTCGACGCCTACCATCGGCCCGGAAAACATCACAACTCCCGTTTTCCTGAACATGGCCAGCTGCAGGGCGGTGAGATCACTGTACCCGACAAGAATCTTCGGATGGGCACGTAATGAGCGATAGTTAATCCTATCGAGAAGGCGAGGTGTTCCGTATCCACCCCGGACAGCAAAGAGAGCCTTGACATTGTGGTCAGCAAGCATTTCATTGATGTCATCCGCCCGCTCTTCGTCTGTGCCCGCGAGATATCCATGCTGTGCGCCGACGTGGCGGCCAATCCTGACGTTATAGCCCAATCGTTCAAGGTAGCGGACGCCTTTGTCGATTTTCTCCTGTGATGACGGGGGACTTGCCGGAGCAATCAGCCCGATAAGATCTCCTTTGCGCAAGCGGGGTGGTTTGATAATGTCCATGATGATCTCCAGGGTGATGCGGCTGGTCGGCTCGCCCGTAAGTTAGAAAGAATGCCATGGAATGCAAGGTACACTGAAGAACGACCCGGAGATTCCCTGACGATCCTCATTCCCTCACGACGATTTGATCCGGCTGACCCGGAGTATATGGACCGGCCCGGAGCGGATCCCGAAATTCTGAGCGAAGACCTCCGAAATCTCAGGGTGATAAACAGGTTATTTGGCGGGCTCTCAGCTGTTCAGAGAAGCATCATCCCGCTTTTTCACGCCATGGAGAAAGGACGAGAGGTCCGGATTCTCGACCTTGCGACAGGATCGGCGGACCACCCAATTGCATTAGCGAACCTCGCCCGGGCACGCGGCGACGTCATTCACATCACCGCTGTGGACAAAAATCCACACATGGTGGAGATCGCCCGGGAAAGAACGGCCGGCTATTCAAACATTATTATAGAACAGCAGGACCTTCTTTCCCTGCCCTATCCATCTCAATCCTTTGATATCGTGCTTTGCTCGCTGGCAATCCATCACTTCTCGCGTGGAGAGGTGGTACGCATTTTGCAAACCATGAACAAAATCAGCCGGACCGGGTATATTGTGAACGACCTAAACCGGAGTTGGATCGGTGCATGGACGGCGTGGCTGTATACGCACAGCACAACCCGAAATCCCATGACGCTTCATGATTCCCATATTTCCGTGCTGAGGGCTTTTACACCCGATGAGCTGAGGTCGATGGCGGAAGAGGCAACCCTCAGGCGGTACCGAATATCGACACAACCGTTCTTCCGGCTCATCCTGGTCGGTACCCATAACATCAACCCTCCATCCTGAATATCGCAACGTATGACCACCGAAAACATCATAACCATCCGTGCGCCGGAAGAGAAGATTTTTGAGACGGCTGCCGATCTTTCCATGTGGCCGACAATTCTTCCGCATTACCGGTGGATCCGCTATACTGAAAAATCGCCCACGAGGAACGTCGTTGTCATGGCGGCAAAGCGAGGGTGGATTCCGGTGCAATGGACTTCCGAACAGGAAATTGATCGCGTGAAGAAGGAGATCCGTTTCCGTCATTTGAAAGCGTTCACGAAGGGAATGCTCGTCGTATGGACGTTCTCTCCCAAACAAGAAGGAGTCGAAGTACGGATTCGTCATGAATTGAAGCCGACGATTCCCCTTATCGGTACATTCATTGCGGAGCAGATTATCGGTAAATTCTTCATCGCCTTCATAGCCAACCAAACCCTGAGGTATATGAAAAAGTATGTTGAGGAGAACTATGAGACCTAGAAGAGTCGTGGTCACCGGGCTCGGAGCGATCACGCCCATAGGGCACGAAAAGAAAGGGTTGTGGGAAGGGGCTCGGAACGGAAAGTCGGGGATACGGGTGATCGACCGGTTCGACACCGCGCAGATACAATCGAAAGTGGCGGCGCAGATCGACGACTTCGATCCGCTCGACTATTTTGATGCAAAGACCGCCCGTCGGATGGATCGCTTTGCTCAGCTTGCACTTGCGGCTGCGGAGATGGCTATCCGCGATGCAAAGCTCTCCGTCGATCCGAAGCAGCCCAACAGCCGTATTGGTGTGACGATGGGGACGGCGCTGGGGGGCGTTGCCGGAGCGGAGCGCCAGCATGAAGTCTATATGCAGAACGGCCTGAGAGCGGTCGACCCCGGTCTTGCGCTCATGGTGTTCGGTGGATCGGGGTCCAGCAATATCGCGATTCGGTACGGTTTTACGGGACCCAGCAATGCAAATTCGAACAGCTGCACCTCCGGTGCGATCGCGATTGGCGAAGCCTACCGCTCCATCAAGGCAGGGTACGCAGAGTGCATGGTCGCGGCGTCCGCGGAAGCGCCGCTGTACCCGCTCACCTTCAGCGCGTTCGCCCTCATCCGGGCGATGTCGACCAACCCGGACCCTGCAACAGCGTGCCGCCCATTCGAAAAGAACCGCGATGGTTTTGTCATGGGGGAGGCGAGCGCCGTGCTGATCCTCGAGGAATTGAGTCACGCTCTGAAACGGAATGTCCCCATCTATTGTGAACTGCTCGGTTACGCGAACAATAATGACGCCTTCCATATGGTTGCTCCCAGGCCGGACGGTGCGTGTGCTGCCCGCGCCATGAGCGATGCACTTGCTGAGGCCCGGCTCAATCCCGGCGAGATCGACTATGTGAACGCGCATGCAAGCGCCACCGTGTTGAACGACAAAATCGAAACGCTTGCTCTCAAGCGAATCTTCGGCGATCAGTTGAAATCGATCCCTGTGAGCGGAACGAAGTCGATGCATGGCCATGCCCTTGGTGCCTCCGGCGCGGTCGAGGCGGCGATTTGCGCCATGATGTTTGAAGAGAACGCTCTCCCCCCCACCATCAATTATCAGACCCCCGATCCGGAGTGCGATCTGGATTGCGTTCCGAACACATCCCGCTCCGCCCGCGTCGATCATATTCTCTCTAATTCCTTCGGCTTTGGCGGTATCAATGCAGCCCTGGTGTTTGGACGGTACGAACCGGCGGCCTGAATCAAGGACGGAGACCCTTTGACTCGTTTTTCGGATGAGCGGTATGATGTGATCGTTGTGGGCGCCGGTCCGGCCGGCTCATCGTGCGCAGCCTTATTGGCCAGGGGTGGGTTGAGGGTGGTGCTGCTCGACAAGGCGCAATTTCCCCGGGAAAAAATCTGCGGCGACTGTATCAATCCCAAATGCTGGCCCTTGTTCGAACTCCTCGGCGTTGCCGCGACCCTCAGGGCGCACAACCTCCACGTGCTCGATTCTTTCCGGGTGACCAGCAGCGCCGGAGTTGAGCTGCGCGGAACCATCGCCTGGGACGACCGCTCCCCTTTTTTTTCCATCAAACGAAGCGCGCTCGATACCCTCCTGCTTGAAAATGCATCAGACTCCGGCGTAACGATTCATGAAAAAACAACCGTGATTGATGTGTGGAGAAACAACAGCCGGGACATGGTTATCCGAGCCTCCGGAGAAAACGGCATTTTTGAAGTTACGTCAAACATCATCGTTGGGGCTGATGGAAGAAACTCCGTTATTGCGAAGAAGCTGTTTCAAAAGGTTGGAGTTTCTCAACGACAGTATGGAGCCCATGGGAGCTTGCAGAAGGAACGTCGTGTTGGCGTGCAGTGGCACTCACACCATCAACCGCAATCCGGTTCCGGCGTCGAATTATTCCTCTTCGAGAGCGGCTATTGCGGCATCGTCAATGTCGGTGACCAGGCTGCCAACATTGCCATGGTCACAACGCCTGACCATGCACTTCTGGGAAAGCAAAATTTTTCCAGGTTTCTGGAAGAAACGCTCTATTCCAACCCGGCGGCACGTGAGCGATTTTCCTCGCTTGTTCCGATGGGAGAACTCTCCACCGCGTTTCCGATTCACCCGCGATTCCATCGCGGCAGGAAACAGGGGGTATTTCTCGTTGGAGACGCTTGTCAAACCGTTGAGCCTTTCACAGGGGAAGGAGTCTTTTTCGCAATGCAAGGGGGTGCCCTGGTTGCTCAACGCATTCTCGGTTCTCACACCCACCGAGCCTCATTTTTTCCCGGGAGAGTTCGTCGTCCCTTCTGGGCAAACCGGCTCTCCTCGCCTCTCTTGTCCCACCGACACACTGCAAACGCTCTCGTGAGCTTTGCGTCCCGGTTTCCCAGCCTCATTCCATTAGTTGTCCGCGGGATCATCCGGTAATTTCCCGCGTGTCAATGGTGGGGAAACCAATCTCAAAAGAAACGCGTGATCGGATCCCGTCTTTACTATGAAAAAGCACCACGATGAAGAGAACACCGGTGTTTTTGACCCTACGCAACTTTTTCATCGATCCATGCGTCTAAGGAATGTCGGTTCTCACGTGTGTCCGGGGTACCCAGCGAAGGGATGGTATGGAGGATTACAAACGGATCAAGGCTCTGGTCGTCGATGATGAGCCGCCGGGAAGACAGAAGGTTCGGGAGATGTTGTATGAAGAACCGGATGTCGAGGTGATTGGCGAAAGTGCCAACGGCGTTGAGGCGATCGAGGCCATCCGGAAACACTCGCCCGATCTCGTCTTTTTGGATGTCCAGATGCCCGAAATCGACGGGTTTGGAGTGGTTGAAGCTCTCGGTTCCGATATGCCGACGGTCATTTTCGTGACGGCGTACGATCAGTACGCACTGCAGGCTTTTGATGTTCATGCCCTTGATTACCTGCTGAAACCGTTTGATAAAGAGCGTTTTCAAACGGCGATGGGAAGGGCCCGGACCGCCATCACGAAGCGCAAATCGGAGGATATGAGTGAGAGGCTGTTTTCCTTGCTGCAGACGTTCAAGACCGAGACGAAGACTCCCGACCGGCTTATCATCAAGAGCGGCGGCAAGGTGTTCTTCCTCAAGACCGGTGAGATCGACTGGGTCGAGGCAGCGGGGAATTATGTGCGACTTCATGTCAACAACGAATCACACCTGCTTCGTGAAACCATGAGCGGTATTCAAAAGAAGCTTGATACCAACAATTTTATCCGGATCCACCGGTCGACATTTGTCAACCTGGAACGGATCAAGGAGCTTCAGCCATGGTTTCACGGTGAATATGTGGTGATCCTCAAAGACGGCACCCAGCTGACGATGAGCCGAAGTTACCGGAGCAATTTGCCGGAGCTGTTGGGAAAATCGCTTTGACCGTTCTCCATCCTCGATGGGAGGAACTCTATCACGATGTTCATGCTCTTCATCCCAAACCGATTGTGAACATCGTGATAATGTTTTACACTGGTACCGCAGCCTTCACGGTGTGAGGGCATCATGTTCTTTCTGATCCGGAGCCGCAGGTGAGTGTAGGTTTTCTTTCTCTCCCTCACGGCCACAATCTTTAGCCCGTTTTGCCAGGGTGCAACCTCCAAACACGTTGGGCTTCCTCCTCCTTCTACCCAATCAAGCGTGTTGGTTGCACTTCTACGAGGGTGGCATGACGGGCTATTTTTTTTAGCTTCAACCCTTCAACCCTTCAACCTCCTCTGAAGAGCGGCGTTTTCTCTTCAGGTTCGCTTCAAAGTACCACGAGCATTCATCATGAGTTTGTGAAATCTTGTGCCTCAGGTGGTGGATCGGTGTGATTGGTTCAAACTGGGGAGTGATCGGAACAACGTTTTGGCTTCGCAGGTCGAGATCAAGCAATAGGGGCAATCATGCCAGCCCTGCCCCTCACGGGAAGACGGAAAGAATCCTGCGTCTTATCGTCGAAAATCCGATATTGAACGACCCTTTCTTGACCTTCGTCCCGCTCCTCTTTCATTCCTCCCCCCATTCCCTTATTATCTCTCAACGACGGAATCGACTTGGAAAGAACGTTCATGGGATTCATATTCGCTGGTGTCGGAAAGGTTGTCAGAACGAGCGTTGTCATGATGGTAGCCTTCCTCGGATCCGATGGATGTGCATCCCCGCTGGAACCATTCGAAGGCCCGGGGGTTCATGTTCTTTTTATCGGAAACAGCCTTACATACGTGAACGACCTTCCTGCCACGGTCCAGGGTCTCATACGGTCAGGAGGCGAAGAGATGAGCTTTGTTTCGGTTGCCAAACCCGACTTTGCGCTGATCGATCATTTGGATGGTGGAAGTGACGCGGTTGACGAAATCAAGCGGGGGGGGTGGGACTACGTTGTGCTGCAGCAGGGGCCCTCATCGTTGCGGGAGAGCCGCGATCTCTTGATTCAGGGAACCCAAAGATTGAACGAACATATTCAGGCGAACGGGGCGCGTCCGGCGCTCTACATGGTCTGGCCTGACAAAAGCCGGTATTCTTTCTTTGAAGATGTGCGACTTTCCTACAAGCTTGCCGCGGACACCGTCAGAGGAATATTCTTTCCCGCAGGGGAAGCCTGGCTGGCGGCATGGGGGGAAAACCCTCAACTTGCCCTTTATGGTCCCGACGATTTCCACCCCTCATCGCTGGGCACTTTTCTCGCGGCGCTTGTCATCTACGAGGGTCTCACCGGTCGTGATGCCCGGGAGCTTCCGCCGCAGGTGGTGGTGGCCGGTCGGGCCATCAGCGTGCCGGAGGAAACTGTACGGCTTCTCCAGCGCGCGGCCCACGCCACAAATCAAAAATATACAGGGAAGTAACAACGAACCGTTCCATCAATTTGAGAGCCTCTCCTCAATGAAGATATTCAGCGTTTCCGTTTCCCTCCGTACGTTGGCAACAATAGTTGTCTGGACATCACTCACCCTTGCCCAGGACACCAAACCGCTGATCCAATCGGAGGACACACACTATTACGATTTCTGGGTCGGGACCTGGTATGTGGAAGCAGAGGGAAAGGTCGACACCGCCGGGACCCGGTTTATTGTGCGTCAAAGTGTTCACCCCGCAGCCTTCGCTGAAGAGTGGCGCATGGGTGTCGAGTCGGATTCCACGTGGAGCGCCACAGCGATACGAGCATGGGATAAGACAAACGAGCGCTGGATGTACACCTGGGTGCTCAGCAATGGTCTCTGCCAGGTGTGGGAGGGAAGGAAGGACAAGGAGCATTGGTACATCACCGGTTTACCATCGATGGAGATACGTACCTCTCGCGTCAAGGATGGATACCGGAGCGCCCGGGACGAGTTCTTCGCATCAGTGAGAAGTCGTACGATGAGGGGGTAACCTGGCAGCTACGGTTCAAACAGACCCTGGTTCGGAAGTGATGTTCACAGAAATAACGCCCCGTTTCGGGACAAGCGTCCTTTACCAATTGGGAGAAAAATGATGCAGAGAATACCCCTTCTTTTCATTTCCCTTTTTGTTTGGAGTACCTTGCTCGGTCAGACTGCTCCCCCAACCCCCTCCCCCTGCAAAACCGATTCTGCGTACCGCCAATTCGATTTTTGGATAGGGGAATGGGATGTCGAAAACCCGAATGGGCAGATCGTGGGTCGGAGCAGCATACAGCTCATCGAAGGGGATTGCGTTCTTCTCGAAAACTATGCGGGTGTGCGAAACCCATCGTACACCGGCAAAAGTTTCAATGTCTATAATGCTGCGATCGGCCGATGGCAGCAATTCTGGGTGGATAACCAGGGAGCGGTGCTTGAGTTTAGCGGGGAATACAAGAACCGTGAGTTGAGATATACCGGCGAATCCGTCGGACCCAGGAATCAACCGACGCACCATAAACTTACTTTTTTTCAGCGGGAGGATGGAACTGTCCGACAGTTCTGGGAGCAATCGACCGATGGAGGGTCGACCTGGACTGTAGCCTTTGACGGTCTCTACAGGAAGAAAAAATAAGCAACGGAAGGATGCGAAGACACATGCATATCCCGAACAACGAGGTCCGTTTATGAAGACGCTGCTCCTTCTTCTCCTCTTTCTTTGTTCTTTCACGGTTCTCTGTTCCCAGGAACGGAAACCGACGATTGAAAATCTCTCATGGCTCTCAGGATGTTGGGAGAGAAGCGGGGGAAGCCGGCAGACGGTTGAGCAGTGGATGAAACCCGCCGGGGGCACGATGTTGGGGATGAGCCGGACGGTGGCGAACGGACGAACGGTTGAATACGAACACTTACTCCTTCACCAGGTCGGTGACACCATTTATTATGTAGCAACACC
>DKJQ01000165.1 GCA_002454845.1 Ignavibacteria bacterium UBA6688 | reverse complement strand
TATAGGTAATTCCCCCTGCTGTGTATTGAAGCAAATAAATACCGAGAACAGGTTCATACTTCACGACTACGGTATCTTGTTCGCTCCTGGCTGTAATAGCGAGGAATATTGATGCAGCCACCACTAAGAGTTTCTTTCGCATTGATCAGTGCTCCTCACTTAGTACGATAAATGGTAATGTTCCTGTTCTGTTCCCTTCTTATGCCCCTCAGCCTTTTTGGCACCGTTAGCCTTTGCTAAGTCCTCAAAAGCCCTGTTTCCTAACCACTTTCCTTCATCATTCCTTACTTTAATTCCCATTCGAAGGCCCGGAAACGCCGTTCGGACGTCCACATCTCTCCCCTCACGGTGCGTACTATGTTCAGGTTGCCATTGACCGGCGATGTCAAATAGCCCACCCGATGGGAGACTGATGTCGTTGATCATCAACTTTGCCTCTTGCGGGAACATTTGTACCCATACCGATGCTAACTCCTGCAGTGACACAACGACTTCCTGCGTAGCCCAATGGTTGTTATCCGTTGAGGAAATTGGAGGACCCAAGTGCTTGCTCGTTCCTCCGATCTTTTGATACACTGGATCTATGTCTGGCAACAGTTCCAAGCCCGGCACCCGCACTGTCAACTGGACCGTATCCCTCACCGTCGAATCGGCCTTGAGCGACGCCGTTACAAGGTATCTTCCCGCAACCTGCGATGCAACCAGGGAATCAATCAACACAATGCCGTCCGGGTCTGTCACGAGCCCCACAAGCGGGTTGCCGTTCTTTTCCTGGCCATAGAACGTTCCTTGATGGGTTTGCAGAAGGGGCGGGTTGTTATGCTCATGTCCCCCCGTGAAAGGAACAAACTCTGCCTTGATCTGAACGATCTCATCGGCAAGCGGCTGTCCCGATCCATCTAACACCTCGATTGTGAAGCTCCGCTTCGGATCATATCCCGGACGATCGGCGCCGCGGCTCCGGCCATTGCCCTGCGGCGGGAGGTGCGGCCAGATGGTCCACGGGGCATGCTCAACAATCCTCAGTTGCTTCTTCGTTCCCATCCCCACTACCCCTCTCCCGCTTTTGCGCTCGTCCCACGCATCAAACACCTGCACGATGATGCGCGATGGGTCTGTCGTGTTCTGTACCCCTGCACCACCTGCAGCGACCGTTAACACCGGGGGAGGAGACGGAGCGGAGATGACCAGGCGCAGCTCCTTCGTCACCTTCCCATACTCCCGCTCCCAAATATCGACCCCCAGCATGTTACCGAGCGTGTCCTGAAGCACAGCCATTCCGCGTCCCTCGATGATGTTGATGGTCATTGGCTGGGACGGGTTCTCCGAAAACCCTATTGATTCAATGAAGATCCTGACGGTATCCCCCGGGGATGCACTTTCCTTGTCGAATGTGACGCTGTATTTCGCCGGCGCGATCCAGGCATACGTGAAGAAATCAAGAAAGTCGCTGTCGATCCAATCCTCATACTCGAGGTACCAGCGCGCGAGTGCAGACGTCATGGTCCATACTTCATATCGGGGATAGGTCTTCTCGCCGAACAGTTCGGGACTTCCGCTGATCAGCGGAAGCAGTATCGAATCGCCTGCCTCTATATTCCCAAAATTAATGGCGTGACCGAAGAGTTGTTGAACGACACGGAAGGTATCGTTTTTCGATTCAAACTGGATTTGGTTCCCAGCATAACTGTTGGAGTTGAAGCGCGCGATGATATTGCCGCTGAATGGGGCAATGATCGGGCATGGCTCACGCGGCGGACCGCTCGCGGGCCGAAGATCCCGCGCCGTCGAAAGATCCGACGCGAGCGTTACGAATAGACTGTACCCGAATCTGGAACCGACATAGACTTTGTCAAATCCCTGAAAGATGTAGCTCCCCCCCGTGGCTTTTGATCCGAGCGTGCCGTACGCAGAAGAAGCTTCCGGGTTCACTCCGGTAAGGACCTTCCCGTCCGACCGCCGGAACTGTATTGTGAACCAGACCGATGCGCCGGGTTCAAATGTGCCGACACTGAAGGTTTTTCCGTAAAACTGACTCCCGGCCGTACCTTCATAGATGATTCCGCGCGGACCGGTCAGGACGACCGTCCCTCCCAACTCCATCGTGCCGGGAAAAGCCGGACGGAGGGTGATATGACCCCCCATCGTGAGAAAGAACGCCCCGTAGCCGGACGAGGGAGGAATGAGGCAGGGGTCGGTTTGTCCGGAGAGTTGCTGCGATGGTTGACGCCCTGCTTCTGGCGAGATGGTTATTCGCTCGCGAATAATGACCTGGGCTGAGACGCTGGGAGAGACGAGGAAGAGGAGAAAAGGAACAAAGAAAAAACCGACCGGGACTATGTTCTTCATGCTGGTTTTCCTGCCGAGAAAAAACCGGTGTCGCCGAAATAACTCGGAGGAATATCAGTCGGTATTTGCGCAATGTCAAGGGGAATTTCTTCTTATTCGACCCCTTGAGAGATTCCCAATGTTTTCAGGGGTGTGGTGTGATTTTGAATACGGAAACGAACTATGACTCCGATCGGCGCAATGAAGCGTGGTGAGTGGCGGAATTCCTGATACTATCGGACGAGCTGCATTTTCCCGCTCTCGACATACTCTCCCGCGACCAGCCGGTACACATAGACTCCCGTTGGCAATCCCGAAGCATCAAAAAGCACCTGGTGTTCCCCCCCTCGTTGTATCCCGTTGAACAACGTCCGTACCTCGCGTCCGAGAATGTCGTACACCCGGATCGTGACCTGCTGTTCTTGTGGAAGCTGGAACCTGATCACGGTGGCCGGGTTGAACGGGTTGGGGAAGTTCTGGTGGAGACGATAGGATGCGATAGTGCCCGGTTCCGGTTCAATACCGACCACACCGCTTGCCGTCAATCCCATGATATTACTGGAGAGACTTTCGTTCTGAAGTCGATCCACCCCGGTGACTGCGTAATAGTATGTGATACCCTGTGAAGGGAGCGGTTGCTCGAAGTAACTTGTGTTCGTTTGAATGGCTACGATATTTCGTGGGTCATTGAAGTCGATCGGGAGCGTGTTTGACCGGTAGAGAACGTATTGGGAGGCAAGTTCACCATCCGAAGCAACCGCCGGAGCCGTCCAACCGATGACAGCAGCGGTGGTCAGCTTGTTAATGGTCAAACCGGTGGGCGCATTGGGAGGCGTTGTTTCTTTCCACGACATAATAGGCCGGAGGGCAGGGTACTTGTACAGGTTGTTCTTGAGGGAGTCTGCAAAGCCTTTAGGATTGTTCGTCACCCCGTGTCGTGCGCGAAAGAAGACGCTTCCCAGCGAACCCGACGTCGAGCGATTCAGTCGTATTTGATTGGGAAGTTCAGACGCCCCCCAATTATTGTCGGTGATCCTGTAGGGAGCCTGCCCCGGGTAAAGGTGTCTGCCACTACTGACAGCCACCGATGCCCACCAAGGCATCAATTTTCCATAGTCCTGCCCTCCGCCAAATACCCAATAGAGTTGTGGAGTCAAATAATCGATTGTACGCTGCTGGAGCCAGGCCAATGCATCACAATAAATGGCGTCATAGCCAGACAACCCGGTTATCCCTGCGGGTGTGCCAGACTTCCATATTCCAAAGGGGCTCATCCCGAATTTCACTCGGGGGTTCACAACTTGTATACTGTCCCAAATCATCTTGATAAGTTGGTTGACATTGTCTCTTCGCCAATCACCGAGGGAGAGACCCTTCGGATTGAACTGTGAATATGTGTCAGAATCTTGAAATGGGACAGCCTGATTCAGCGAGTCGGTCGTGGGATACGGATAGAAATAGTCATCAAAGTGGACACCGTCAATTTC